>DATATS010000132.1:0-22862 GCA_036268675.1 Pseudolabrys sp. | reverse complement strand
CCGTTCGCCGTTGACTGGACGTTCGGCGCCATCATTCCGCTGCCGATCGAGCCGGCGCTGCAGCCCGCGGCATTAATCCTGGCACTCGTCTATGGGCTGCTCACCGCGCTCGCCTTTGCGCTGTGGCCGCTCGGGCGCGCCCATGACGTGCCGGTCGGCGCCTTGTTTCGCGGCGCGGTCGCGCCGCAGCCGCGCTGGCCTCGAAAGATTTACATCGCGCTGACGGCGATTGCCGTTGCCGCGCTGGTGACGCTCGCAGTGCTGATGGCCTATGACCGGCGCGTGGCGCTCATTTACGTCGGCGTCGCCGCCGGCGTCTTTGTACTGCTGCGGCTGGTAGGCCGCCTGCTGATGTTTCTCGCTCGCCATGCGCCGCATGTTCGTTCCACCTCGTTGCGCATGGCGGTCGCAAATATCCATCGGCCGGGCGCGCTGACGCCGACCGTCGTGCTTTCGCTTGGGCTGGGCATCGCGCTGCTGGTGACGGTGATCGAGATCGACGGAAACCTGCGCCGGCAATTCGCCAACGAGTTGCCGGCCAAGGCGCCATCGTTCTATTTCCTCGACATCCCGTCGGCCGAAGCCGACCGCTTCGACGACTTTCTGCGCCAGAAGGCGCCGGGCGCAAGGATCGAGGAAGTTCCGATGCTGCGTGGGCGCATTATTTCCGCCAACGGCATCCCGGCGGAAAAACTCAACCCGAAGGAGGGCGCCGCCTGGGTGCTGCAAAGCGACCGCGGCATCACCTATGCCAGCAAAATCCCAAAGGGCTCGCGGCTGGCCGCAGGGGCGTGGTGGGCACCGGACTACAACGGCCCGCCACTGGTCTCATTCGAGAAGAAAATCGCCGACGGGCTCGGTCTCAAGCTTGGCGACCCTGTCACGGTCAACGTGCTTGGCCGCAATATCACCGCCCGTATTGCCAATATGCGTACCGTCGACTGGCAAAGCCTCAGCATCAATTTCGTCATGGTGTTTTCGCCACACGTCTTCGACGGGGCGCCCCACACCCATCTCGCAACGCTGACCTATCCCGGCGGTGGCACGCCGGCCCAGGAAGGCGCCGTCATACGGGACGTGGCCGGGACCTTTCCGATGGTGACCGCGGTGCGCGTGAAGGAAGCGCTCGATGCGATCGGCGCCATCGTGGCCAATCTGGTTTTGGCGATCCGCGGCGCCAGCGCAATCACGTTGCTGGCGGCAGCGCTGGTGCTGGGCGGCGCGCTTGCCGCCGGTCACCGCTATCGGGTTTACGATGCGGTGATCCTGAAGACACTGGGCGCGACCCGCTTCCGCCTGCTCGCCGCCTATACGATCGAATATCTGCTGCTCGGCCTCGCCACCGCCGTGTTCGGTGTGTTGAGCGGTTCACTCGCCGGCTGGCTGATCGTCACCGATCTCATGCATTTGCGCTTCAGTTGGCTCCCGGTTCCGGCACTCGCCGCCGCCGCCGGCGCGCTTGTAGTCACAGTCATGCTGGGCCTCATCGGCACCTATAGCGCTCTCGGCCAGAAACCGGCTCCGGTATTGAGGAATCTGTAATTTTCGCGACATTCCGCCGCGCGGTCCGAAGGCCCCTTGGGCCTTTGGGCCCCTGCTGGCGCTCAGGTTTTTCGGCTATAGTGGGGCCGGTTGAATGTTAACGTTCCGCAACGATGCGGGGTCATCAAGGAGCCATATCTGGCGCCGAGACTTGGCCATAACTAGATTTGAACCACGAGCGCGACGGCCTTCGCCGGCGCGCGTGACGTGACCGGCGCAAAGCCGGGACATGAGAGAGGGAACTTCGATGTCGGATTTCGACCGTAACGTCTCAGCCCGCGGGCGCGTCGGCGCCACGCCGGCAGTCGCGATCGATGCGGGTCTGCGCGCCTACATGATCCGCGTCTACAATTACATGGCCGCAGGCGTCGCGCTGACCGGCCTCGTTGCCTGGGCGACGTTCCAGGCCGCAGGCGGCGACGCCGTTCGCGTGGTCGGCGGGCGCATCCTCGGTGCGACCGCCTTCGGTCAAACGGTCTTCAGCTTCCCGGTCATGATCGTGCTGTTCATCGGCACGCTCGGGATCGTTTTCTTCCTGAGCGCGCGCGTGAGCTCGATGCAGCCGAGCACGGCGCTTGGCCTGTTCATGCTCTACGCCGGCCTGCTTGGGTTGATGTTGATGCCGATATTCGTGCAATACACGGGTGCCTCGATCAGCCGTACCTTCTTCATCTCGGCGGCTTCATTCGGAGCACTCAGCCTGTACGGCTACACCACGCAACGCGATCTTTCGCCGATCGGCTCGTTCTTGATCATGGGCGTGTTCGGTCTGGTCATCGCCATGCTTGTGCAGCTTTGGCTGCAAAGCCCGGGATTGAATTTCGCGATTTCGGCCATTGGTGTGGTGATTTTCGCGGGGCTGACCGCCTGGGACACCCAGCGCATCAAGGAAATGTACAGCGTAAACGACGACGGCACCGTCGCTGGCCGCAAGGCGGTAATGGGCGCGCTGTCGCTTTATCTCGACTTCATCAACCTGTTCCTGTTCCTGCTGCGCTTTATGGGCGATCGGCGCTAAGCCCGCAGCAACAGCAACCAAGACCACGACGCCCCGGCTTGATGCCGGGGCGTTTTGTTTTTGCTAGCCTCGCGGCCGCATGACCGTTTCGATCCGCCCCGCCACGCCCGCCGACATCCAGGCCATTACCTGGATCTATGCTCATGCCGTCGAGCACGGCACGGCTTCGTTCGAGCTTGCGCCGCCGGACGAAGCCGAAATGGCAAAGCGCATGCGCGATCTGATCGACGGCGGCTTTCCGTATCTCGCGGCTGATGTTGACGGAAAACTCGCCGGCTATGCCTACGCCGCGCTTTACCGGACGCGGCCGGCCTACCGGCATACCCTTGAGGATTCCGTTTACATCGCACCCAACATGCAGGGGCGCGGCATCGGCCGCGCGCTCCTGGCGGCGCTGGTAAACGCCGCAACCGAGCGCGGCTTCCGCCAGATGATCGCGGTGATCGGAGACAGCGAACAGACCGCGTCAATCGCGCTGCATGCGGCCTGCGGTTTTGCCTTTATCGGGACGCTTGCCAATGTCGGCTTCAAGCACGGCCGCTGGCTCGACACTGTGCTGATGCAATTGGCGATCGGCCCCGGAAGTGCGACGGAGCCTTAAGTGTCGCGCTAACTTGCAACCAGCGAAAGTTGCGAACGGTCAATCGCGCGCAGCACGCGGTCGAGTTCGTGGCCGCGGCGCACAATTAAGCCGGTCGCGGAAATCACGCTATAGGCGCCCTGCCGGCGCGTCAGCTTGGGATGCTTTTCGATACGATAGAGCGGAACTTCCGACGCGCGGCGGAACACCGAGAACACCGCGCGGTCCTTCAGGAAGTCGATGGCGTAATCGCGCCATTCGCCGGCGGCAACCTTGCGGCCATAAAGATCGAGGATTCGGTTGAGCTCTCGCCTGCTAAACGTGACCTGATTGACGGGGACGGGGCTGGGTCGCGCCGGGGTTCCGCCCCCGGGGGACTGGCTGGGATCGATGTCGCCGGAACCGAACGTCATGCGGCGCCTCCTTTACTTGAGCGTCTTCGAAGCGATGATCGCGCCCGCGGCGTCTCACCGCAAGGGCTACGTCCGCGCAGTCCGGTCTGAAAAACATGCAAAAACGCCGCCCCTCCGATCACGAACTCGTTAAACGAACCATAATAACGCCCAACTTCGGTCAATCGCCGGTCACGCTGGGGCGCGATAAAACCAGCGTTGCCTCAAAGGCCCGGTCCGGTTCGAGCGCCGGATTCCTCAGCCCCCCAGCCCCCCGGGGCTCAGCCGACCGGGCCAAGTTGAGTTCCGCGTACGGTTCAATCCCCTAAGTCTTCGGACCGGCCAGTCGCCGGTCCGATTTTTTTGTGCGTGAATGTTTTTGACTTTGCCAGGTAGCAGCGCGACGCCCGCGCCGGATTTTGACGGTCGGCTCTTAATCGGAAAAATGGAAGTCAGCGCACCACTAGCGGCGGAAGAGCCAGCGTAGCGGCACCCAGCATCAGGCCCGGCTTGGCGGCGACGCCGCGCTGCACGATCACGTCGAGACGGTCGATGTCCGGTAACGAAAAATCCGCATCGGCGAGGTCGGCGACCGGCACCGTGAAAGTCTGCGCCTTGCCGGTCCACTCGCCGAGTTTCACCCAGCGGCGCACGACATTCGTATAGGTCAGCGTGCGGCCGCGATTTTCGCCGCGACCGATCTTGACCTCTGCCTTGCCGGTAATCGGACAAAGCCAGACCTCGGCGACAACGCCGTCAACCGAAGCAGCCGGCACCGTCACCGTCACTTTTCCGTCGGCGACATTCATCGACACCGGCAAAGTCAGCGGGGCGGCGTTCTGCCTGCTCCGCGCGATCGCTTGCTCGATGGCATCCTTGTCGCTGCCGAGGACAGCGGCGGTGCCATTGATCAAAGCTTGCGGCGTGCCGATCTCGCCAACGCCGCGCGCGTTGGCATAAGCGCGCTGCAGGTTAGCATGGCCGTGCAGCGCCAGCGTGTCCTTCCAGCCGAGATAGTCCCAGTAATCGACCGGCAGGCTCATGGTAATCAAAGAAGGATCATGCGCGAGCTCGCCGAGCACCCTGTCGGCCGGCGGACATGACGAGCAGCCTTGGCTGGTGAACAATTCGATGACAGCGCGGGGCTCGCCCGCGCGAGCCGGTAACGACGCGGTGACAAGCGCGCCAAACGCAGCAGCATAGGCGATGTGGCGATAGCTCATACCGATCCTACGATCTCCCCGTGCCCGATGAGGCAGCATATAAGGCGCCTCGGCGATCACCCGCCACTCACTTCGCAGTGACCGCCGATGAACGGCGCGAGACATCAGGATCGCGGATCAACCGGCGAGATGACGCAGAACGTATTGCAGAATGCCGCCGTTTTTGAAGTAGTCCAACTCGTCCAGCGTGTCGATGCGACAGATCAGCGGCACGCGCTTGAGCGTTCCATTACCGGCGACAATTTCCGCAATAAGCCGCTGATGCGGTTTGATCTCGCCATGCAAGCCTCTGATCGTGACTTGTTCGTCGCCCTTCATACCGAGCGTCTGCCATGACGTACCCTCCTCGAATACCAGCGGCATGATGCCCATGCCGATCAGGTTTGAGCGGTGGATGCGTTCGAAGCTTTGTACGACCACGGCACGGATGCCGAGCAGCAGCTGGCCCTTGGCCGCCCAGTCGCGCGACGAACCGCTGCCGAATTCCTTGCCGCCAAACACCACCAGCGGAATGTGATCGGCCTTGTAGCGCATGGCTGCGTCATAGATCGTCATGCGCTGCTTCGAGGGATAGTGAACGGTAAAGCCGCCTTCGACGCCCGGCACCATCTGGTTCTTGAGCCGGATATTGGCGAAGGTGCCGCGCATCATCACCTCATGATTGCCGCGCCGTGTACCATATTGATTGAAGTCGGCAGGCTTGACCTTGTGCGAGACGAGGTATTTCCCCGCTGGTGAATCCATCTTGATCGAACCGGCCGGCGAAATGTGGTCGGTCGTGATCGAGTCGAGAAACAGCCCGAGCACGCGCGCGTCCACGATGTCCTCGAGCGGCTTGGGGTTGCGCCCCATCTTCTCGAAATAAGGCGGGTTCTGCACGTAGGTCGATTTCTTGTCCCAGCCATAGGTCATGCCGCCTTTGACGCTGATCTTGCGCCAGTTGGCGTCGCCCTTGAACACGTCGGCGTATTTCTTGGCGAACATCTGCCGGGTGACATTCTTGCGCACGAAATCGCCGATTTCCTTGTTCGACGGCCAGATGTCCTTGAGGAAAACCTTTTTTCCCTTTTGATCGACGCCAAGCGGCTCCTTTGCCACGTCGACCTGCATCGAACCGGCAAGCGAATAAGCGACCACCAGCGGGGGCGAAGCCAGATAGTTCGCGCGCACGTCGGCATTCACGCGGCCTTCGAAGTTGCGGTTGCCCGAGAGCACCGCGGCGGCCACTAAATCGTTGTCGTTGACGGTCTTTGAAATTTCCGGCGGCAACGGCCCGGAATTGCCGATACAGGTGGTGCAGCCGAAGCCGACCAGGTTGAAGCCGATCTTGTCGAGATCTTTTTGCAGACCGGACTTCTCGAGATATTCCGCGACCACCTGCGATCCCGGCACGAGCGATGTTTTCACCCACGGTTTGGCGGTCAGGCCCTTGGCCGCCGCCTTGCGCGCGAGCAAACCGGCGCCGATCATCACATTCGGATTGGATGTATTCGTGCAGGAGGTGATCGCTGCGATCACGATGTCGCCGTGGCTCAGATCGTGTTTGCGGCCGGCGACCGGCACGTGTTTTTTCATCTCGCCGCCCTTGCCGAATTCCTTGTCCATCGAGGCGGCGAACCCGGATTTGACGTCCTTGAGCGCGATGCGGTCCTGCGGGCGTTTCGGGCCCGCCATCGACGCCTCGACCGAGCCGAGATCGAGCTTGAGCACATCGGTAAAGATCGGGTCGGGCGTGGTCTTCGTCCTGAACATGCCCTGCGCCTTGGCATAGGCAGCAACCAGCGCCACCACGTCCGCCGGGCGGCTGGTGTCCTTGAGATATCGGATGGTGTCGTCGTCGATCGGCGAGAAACCGCAGGTGGCGCCGTATTCCGGCGACATGTTGCCGAGGGTGGCGCGGTCGGCGATGGTGAGATGCGTGAGGCCGGGGCCAAAATATTCGACGAATTTTCCAACCACGCCGCGCTTGCGCAGCATCTCGGTCACCGTCAGCACCAGATCCGTCGCGGTGATGCCTTCCTTCATCTTGCCGGTGAGCTTGAAGCCGATCACCTCCGGTAACACCATCGACAGCGGTTGATTAAGCATCGCGGCTTCCGCCTCGATACCACCAACGCCCCAACCCAGCACGGATAATCCATTGACCATCGTGGTGTGGGAATCGGCGCCGACCAGCGTGTCGGGATAAGCGACCTCCATGGTCGCCACCTTGCCATCGACCTTGACCTTCTCCTTGCGGTTCCAGACGACGCGCGAGAGATATTCGAGATTGACCTGATGGCAGATGCCGGTGCCCGGCGGCACCACGCGGAAATTGTCGAACGAGCGTTGCGCCCATTTCAGGAACTTGTAGCGTTCCTGGTTCTGCCGGTATTCCTCGTCGACGTTCTTCTTGAACGCCATGTTGTTGCCAAAGAATGTGACCGCCACCGAATGGTCGATGACGAGATCGACCGGCACCTGCGGGTTGATCTTTTTCGGATCGCCGCCCAGTTGCTTCATCGCGTCGCGCATCGCCGCGAGATCGACCACCGACGGCACGCCGGTGAAATCCTGCAGCAGTACGCGCGCCGGACGGAACGCGATCTCATGCTCGGAGGATTTGGTCTTGAGCCATTCGGCGACCGCCTTGATGTCGTCCTTCGAGACGATGCGTCCATCTTCGTTGCGCAGGAGATTTTCCAGCAGCACTTTCATCGAGAACGGCAGCCGGGAGATTCCCTTCAGTCCGTTTCGTTCGGCCGTTGGCAGGCTGAAATAGGCGTAGCTCTTGCCGCCCACTTGCAGGGTTTTGCAGCATCGAAAACTGTCGAGAGAAGTCATGTCGGCTGTTCCATTCCCGGCCCAAGACATCGGCGGGACTTCGGCCTAAGCTCCTCGCAAGACACAACTTTTCTCGCTGAGGAGGCCTCGGTCCGAATTCCAATCCACACACGCCGCAGGTGCGGGCTTATAAGGTTTTTTCGCGGCCATTGCCATATTAACCAGGGAACATCCCATAAGATGCGCAAATTATCGCGGTTTTGCGGGGCCGCCATGGCCTGTCTGCATGGCGCTGGCCTCGTCCGGCAGCCCTGATGCACCTCAAAGGCGACAATCTGGCTTGCGTGCGCGGGGGGCGCGAGGTGTTCGCCGGGCTTGATTTCGGCCTGTCGGGTGGGGAAGCCCTGCTGATCACCGGGCGCAATGGCGCCGGCAAATCCTCGCTGTTGCGCCTGATCGCCGGCCTGCTGCGGCCTTCGGCCGGCGGGCTGTCTCTGTCGGGTGGCGACGCGGACGCGACCCTTGCCGAGCAGGCGCACTACGTCGGGCATCAAGACGCAATCAAACCCGCGCTTTCGGTCGACGAAAATCTGCTGTTCTGGGCCGAATTTCTGGGTGTCGGGCAAATCGATGTGACGGCGGCACTGGCAGCGGTCGACCTTGACCGTCTTGCCGACTTGCCGGCCGCTTATTTGTCGGCCGGCCAGCGCCGGCGCCTATCGATTGCAAGGCTAGCCGCGGCGCCGCGACCGATCTGGCTGCTGGACGAACCGACCTCGGCCCTCGATGCGCCATCGCAGGCGCGACTTGCCGGCCTGATGCGCGAGCATCTGGCAGGCGGCGGCATGATCGTCGCCGCCGCGCACGGGCCGATTGGGCTCGAACGCGCGCGCGAATTGAAATTGGGTGCGCCATGAGCGGCTTCATTAAACGGAGACGCGCGTGAACGCGCTTCTGGCCCTCCTGATTCGCGATATCCGCCTCTCCGTCCGCATCGGCGGCGGCGCGCTGATGGGCGCGCTGTTCTTTCTGATTGTCGTGGTGATGGTGCCGTTCGCAGTCGGTCCCGATCTCAAACTGCTGGCGCAAATCGGCCCGGCGATCCTGTGGCTCGGTGCGCTGCTGGCAAGCTTGCTGGCGCTCGACCGGCTTTTTGCGATGGATCACGACGACGGTTCGCTCGATTTGATCATGATGGGCCGCATGCCGCTCGAACTCGCAGTCGCGGCCAAGGCCGTTGCCCATTGGATCACGACCGGATTGCCGCTTGTGGTGATCTCGCCGGTGCTGGCGCTGCTACTCAATGTCGATTTGCGCGCCATGGGTCCGCTGGCGCTGACATTGCTCGCCGGCACGCCGGCGCTCACCTTCATCGGACTGGTTGGCGCCGCATTGTCAGTGACGCTGCGGCGTGGCGGTCTATTGCTGGCAGTGCTGGTGCTGCCGCTCACAATCCCGGTTTTGATCTTCGGCGTGGCGGCGGCCAATGCGGCCATCGCCGGGCCCACGCCCTTCGGCCCCGCTTTCACCATTCTTTGCGCGCTCAGTCTGGCGAGCCTGGTGCTGGGTCCGTTCGCCGCGGCTGCGGCCTTACGCAATGGGCTGGAGTGAGCGCAGTGGCCGCATTGTCCAATTCGCCGCTGGCGATTAGATAACCGTCATGGCCATCATCGATCTCGCCAACCCAACGCGCTTCTTACGGATCGTTGACCGCGCGCTGCCGTGGCTGATCGCGGCGACCACGCTCGCCTTCGCCTTTGGACTGAAGCGCGCGCTCAACGCGCCCGACGATTATCTGCAGGGCGCCACCGTCAAGATCATGTTTCTGCATGTGCCTGCGGCCTGGCTCGGCATGATGGGCTGGGCCCTGATGAGCGTGGCCGCGCTCGGCACGCTGGTCTGGCGGCATCCGCTGGCCGACGTCGCCGGAAAAGCGGCCGCGCCGATCGGCGCCGCCTTCACGTTTATTTGCCTCGTGACCGGATCGCTGTGGGGCCGCCCGACCTGGGGCACCTATTGGGTATGGGATGCGCGACTGACCTCGATGCTGGTCCTTCTGCTGCTCTATCTCGGCGTGATGGCGCTGTACTGGACCGCCGACGATCCGGGCCGTGGCTCGCGCGCGGCCGCGGTGCTTTCGCTGGTCGGCGCCGTCAATCTTCCAATCATCAAATTTTCGGTCGACTGGTGGAACACGCTGCACCAGCGCGAATCAATTTTCCGCAGCGGCGGTTCGGCCATCGACCCATCAATCCTGTGGCCGCTCGTCATAATGACCTTGGCCTTCACGCTGTTGTTCGTCACGCTGCACCTTGCTGCCATGCGCAACGAAATCTTGCGCCGGCGGGTGCGCTCCATGCGATTGATGCAGGCGGAGGAATTGCCAGCATGAACCTGGGCCCGCACGCCAATTTCATCGTCGCCGCCTATGCGGTGACTTCCTTTGTAGTCGCGTGCCTCATTGCGTGGGTGGTGCTCGATCATTCGGCGCAGCTGCGCGTTCTTGCCGATCTGGAGGCGCGCGGCGTCACGCGGCGTACGCGCAAAACCCGACCATGAGCGCCGGCCACGCCGAGACCTCCCGCAAGAGACGGCGCAATGTCCTGACGCTGCTGCCGCTCGTTACCTTTCTTGCGCTGGCGGCATTATTTTTCTTTCAACTTGGCAGCGGCGATCCCTCGCGTATTCCGTCGGCGCTGATCGGCCGGCAAGCGCCGCACACCGATTTACCGCCGGTCCCCGAGCTGACACGCGATGGCAAAGCGGTCCCCGGCCTCACCAATGCCGTCTTCACCGGCAACGTCACGCTGGTGAATGTCTGGGCCTCATGGTGCGTGCCGTGCCACGACGAGGTGCCATTCCTGCAAGCGCTGTCGAAGGACAAGCACATTCAGCTCGTCGGCATCAACTACAAGGACGCCGCCGATAATGCGCGGCGCTTTCTTAATCGCTACGGCAATCCGTTTTCCGCCACCGGGCAGGACGCGAATGGCCGCACAGCCATCGACTGGGGCGTCTATGGCGTGCCGGAAACCTTTATCGTGGGGCGAGATGGCCGCATCGCCTACAAACTGGTGGGGCCGATCACCGCGGACAATCTCGTCCACACGCTGGAGCCGGAGATCGCGAAGGCGGCGAAGCGCTAGTCCTTCTTTTCGATGCTGTATTTCGTCAGCAACGGATATTGCAGCGCGCCGAACAGGAACGTCAGCGGCACCACGCCGAACAGCTTGAAGCTCACCCAGAAATCCGTCGTCTGTGTGCGCCAGACAATCTCGTTAACGACCGCGAGCGCCAGAAAGAACAACGCCCAGCGCCAGGTGAGCTTGCGCCAGCCTTCCTCGGACAAATGGAATACCGATTCAAACAGCAGGCCGAGCAGCGGCTTGCCGAGCGCCAGGCCGATGAGCAGCGTGCCGCCGAATAACAAATAAATGATCGTCGGCTTGAGCTTGATGAACAGTTCATCGTGCAGCACCAGTGTCAATCCGCCAAACACCAGCACGATCACGGCAGTGACCAGCGGCATGATCGCGATGTGCCGGGTCAACGCATAAGCGACGGCGAGCGCGATCAGCACCGCGGCCATGAAGGCGCCCGTGGCTGCAAAAATGCCGAACTTCGCGTTCGCGGCGAAGAACAGCACCAGCGGGCCAATGTCGAGCACGAGCTTGAGGGTTGGGTTGAGTGTCTTCTTTTCAGCCATGATGCTTTCTTCAGGATTCCAGACCAACGATGGCGCGGGCAAACTCGCGCGCGGTAAACGCGCTCAGATCGTCGACGCCCTCGCCGACGCCGATGAAATGCACCGGCAATCCGAATTTGGCGGCGATTGCCACGAGGATGCCGCCACGCGCGGTGCCGTCAAGCTTGGTCATGACCAAGCCTGTCACGCCCGCGACCTTGCCGAAAATCTCCACCTGGCTGAGCGCGTTCTGCCCGACGGTCGCGTCGAGCACCAGCAGCACAGCGTGCGGCGCATCCACATCGACCTTGCGCATTACCCGCACCATCTTTTCCAGTTCGCCCATCAGCTCGGTGCGGTTCTGAAGGCGGCCGGCGGTGTCCACCAACACAACATCAACACCGTCCGCATTGGCGGCGGTGAGCGCATCGAAGGCAAGCCCCGCCGCATCGGACCCCGGCTCGCGGGCGATGACGGTCGCGCCGGTGCGTTCCCCCCAGATTTCCAGTTGATCGATGGCCGCCGCGCGGAACGTATCGGCCGCCACCAGCATCACGTTTTTGCCCTCGGCGCGAAATCTGGCGGCGAGCTTGCCGATGGTGGTGGTCTTGCCCGAACCGTTGACGCCAGCGACCAGGATGACGAACGGCCGCGCTGTGATTTCGAGCGGCTTGGCTACCGGCGCCAGTACTTTCTCGATTTCGGCTGCGAGCAGCGCCTTGACGTCGTCTGGCGCAATCGCCTTGTCGAAGCGGCCGTCGCCGAAGGCCGACGCGACGCGACGCGCGACGTCTGGCCCAAGATCGGCGCGGATCAATTCGTTTTCCAGTTCCTCAAGCGCATCGGCATCGAGCTTGCGCTTGGCGACCAGATCGACGACGACGCCGCCAAGAGCCGACGACGAACGCTTGAGCCCGCCGCTCAGACGTTTCCACCAGCTTTGTTGGGTGCTGTCGTTCATGCGGCGACCGTGATAGCCGTTTCGGCATGACACCGGAAGAGATGCTCGCCCGCCTGCTTTACCGCGACGGGCTGATGCTGGTGATCGACAAGCCGGCGGGCTTCGCCGTGCATCGCGGTCCCAAGGGCGGCGAGGCGCTGGACAATTATTTCGGCGCATTGCGTTTTGGCCTGCCGCGCGACCCGGCGCTGGCGCATCGGCTCGATAAGGACACATCGGGCTGTCTCGTGCTCGGCCGCCATCGCAAGGCGTTGGCGCTTCTCGGTAAGCTGTTCAAGCAGGGCAAGATTGGAAAAACCTATTGGGCGGTGGTTGAAGGCTCACCGGACGCCGACGAAGGCCACATCGACGTGGCGCTCGGCAAACTCGATGAAGATCGCGGTTGGTGGATGAAGCCCGATCCGCATGGAGCGCCGGCGCAAACTAGGTGGAGAGTCATGGGGCGTGCGCCGGGCGCAACCTGGCTGGCGCTGGAACCGCTCACCGGGCGCACGCATCAGATTCGCGTGCATTGCGCCGAAATGGGTTGGCCGGTGCTTGGCGACACTATCTATGGCAGCGCACCACGCCACGGCGGCCCGCCGCTGCATCTGCATTCGCGCACGATCGTCGTGCCGATTTCCAAGAACAAGCCGCCGGTCGCGATCACGGCGCCGGTGCCCGAACATATGCGCGAACAGCTGAAAGCCTGCGGCTGGGTGGATGATTCAGGCGGCTAGCAGTTGCCGGCCGTCATGACCGGCAATCGTCACATCGAGCAACAAGCCCGGCTCGACCGGTATTGTCAGCCGCACCGGCGTGAATTGCTCGGTGCGGCCGATGCCGCCGCGCTCGGTCAGCACGCGGCGGCGCGAGCCCACTTCGCGTTCGAGATGCCCGCGCAACGCGGCGTTGCCCTTGTCGCGCAGGCGCCGCGCGCGCGCCTTGACGATGGCGCGGTCGAGTTGCGGCATGCGCGCGGCGGGCGTGCCGGGCCGCGGCGAAAATGGAAAGACATGCAGTTGAGTCAGATCGCAGTCGTCGACCAGATCGAGCGAGCGCGCAAACATATCCTCTGTCTCGGTCGGAAAACCGGCGATGATGTCCGCGCTGAAAATCGCGTCGGGCCGCAACCGGCGAATGTTCTGACAGAAGGCGACCGCCTGCGCGCGCGAATGCCGCCGCTTCATACGCTTGAGGATCAAATCGTCGCCGGCCTGCAACGACAGATGCAAATACGGCATCAGCCGCGGCTCATCGGCAAGCGCGTCAACAAGGTCACAGTCGACCTCCACCGAATCGATCGAGGACAGCCGCAGCCGCGCCAGCTCCGGCACCTCTTTCAGAATCGATTTAACCAGCGCGCCGAGGCGCGGCGCGGCGGGCAAATCGACGCCATAGCTGGTGATGTCGACGCCGGTGAGCACCACTTCGCGATAGCCGTTTTCGACAAGACGTCGCACCTGGGCGACGGCGTCACGCATCGGCACCGAGCGCGAATTCCCGCGGCCAAACGGAATGACGCAAAACGTGCAACGGTGATCGCAGCCGTTTTGCACCTGCACGATGGCGCGCGCGCGGCCCTCAAACCCATCCACGGTATGCAGGCGCGCCCGGCTGACAGCCATGATGTCGCCGACAGCGACACGCTCGCCTGTTTCCGTCCATGAGTACGGGTCGAATTTCTCCTCATTGCCGACCACGCGGTCGACCTCAGCCATCTTCGCAAAACTTTCCGGTTGCGTTTGCGCCGCGCAGCCCGTGACTATAACGCGCCTGCCGGGGCGTTCGCGCTTGGCGCGGCGGATGCTCTGGCGCGCCTGGCGCACGGCTTCCGCCGTGACGGCGCAGGTATTGAACACCACCGTATCGCCAAGCCCGGCATCAGCCATATCCCGGCGCATAACCTCGGACTCGTAACTGTTGAGCCGGCAACCGAACGTGACGACGTCTACACTCATGGCGCCGATGCCTTCTCGAACAGCGCCGGATCGAAGCGGCCCTCGTACTCGAATTCGACCGGACCGGTCATCAGCACGTGGTCGTCCTTGTCGCGCCATTCGATTGTCAATTCGCCGCCCGGCAGCGTCACTGTCACTTTGCGGTCGCTGCGCTTGAGCCGCGCGGCGGCAACCACCGTGGCGCAGGCGGCCGAACCGCAGGCGCGCGTCAGTCCAGCCCCCCGTTCCCAGGTGCGGATGACGATACGATCGCGCGCGATGATATGGGCCAGCGTAATATTGGCGCGCTCGGGAAAGATCGGATGGTTCTCCAGCAGCGGCCCGAATCGATGCAGGTCGTAGGCGTTCACATCGTCGACCCAGAAGATCGCGTGCGGATTGCCCATGTTGACGACCGACGGCGAGTGCAAAACCGGATTGTCGATTGGCCCGATCTGCAATTCGATGGCGCGGGTGTCGCGGAATTCTTCCGACAGCGGAATTTCGTTCCACTTGAAGCGCGGCATCCCCATATCCACAGTGAACAAGCCGCCGGCACTCTTCCAGCAATTCAAAATACCGGCATTGGTCTCGAAGGTGAGCGCGTTCTTGCCGCTTTGCTTCGACACAATATCGGCGACGCAGCGCATGCCGTTGCCGCAGGCGCCGGCTTCCGAGCCGTCGTTGTTGTAGATGCGGATGAAGGCGTCGGTGCCCGTCGTGCGCGGCGGATAGAGCGCCATCAGCTGATCGTAGGACGCTCCGCCCTGCGGCGCTGCCGCCGCGCGCGCCTCCGCAGCCGCAATGGTTCCTGCCTTGGCGTTGCCTGGCACACGCAGGTCGACCACGACGATCTCGTTGCCGGCGCCGTTCATCTTCACAAAAGACTGATTTGCAAGCGCGCCCAAAAAAACCGCCTGTGAATTCAGCGAAAGCCGGTCCGTGCCCAAGTTCCTTGCCCGGGTTTCGCCCGGTTTATATGGCGAATGAACGGCGATTGGCCATAGGCCATGCTAATGTGGCCCTTGGCGGCGCGAGTCGCCTGGACCACCGCGCCTCAATGACAGAGAACTGCAATGCTTTGCATCCGTCTGGCGGCGCCGATTGCCATTGTTGCGCTGCTGTGCGCCAGCCCGACATTCGCGCAAATTCCGTCGCCGCCGCCGGCCGAATCGACGGTGCCGTCGCCCTTGCAGCCGGGCGACGCATTCGGGCAGGAAGTGACCCTGCCGGATCGCACCATCATCTATCTGAAGGGCCATAGCACCTGGGACACGGCCTTCGAGACGCTGGTCGATTCGTTCAAATCACTCGATGCCTATCTCGCCAAGCAGGGCATCAAGCCGACCGGTCCGGCCATGACAATCTACACCCAGACGGACGACACTGGCTTCGACTTCGAGGCGGCGCTGCCGGTCGCCGAAGCGCCGAAAGACCCCCCGAAGGGTGACATCGCGGTCGGCAAGGCGCCATCCGGCAAGGCGCTGAAATTCGTCCATCGCGGCTCTTACGATGCGATGGATGCAACGTATGAGGCGATCACCAATTATCTCGACGAAAAGCAGCTTGAGGCCAAGGATCAGTTCATCGAGGAATATGTTTCAAATCCGGTGACCAGCCCGCCCGATCGGCTGGTGATCGATGTCTTCGTTCCGGTGAAATAGCCCATGTCGAAATCGCGTTTCATGTTTGTCGTTCTGTTCGTTGCGGCGGCGCTCCTCCCGGCGCGCGCGGCCGATCGGCTCGTGACGGTCACCGGCGAGGCTTCGATTTCAGTCAAGCCCGATACCGCGGTGATCCGCGTCGGAGTCAACAGCCAGGGTAAGACCGCAAAGGCCGCTAGCGAAGCCAACGCCAGGGAAATGACCGCCGTGCTCGCCGCCATCAAGGCGGACGGCATCGAGGACCGCGACATCCAGACGTCGCACCTCTCGCTGCAGCCACAATACGATCCCAACAAGGCCGGCACCGCGCGTCTGCTCGGCTTTCAGGTGACCAATCAGCTCACCGTCAAGATCCGCGACATCGGCAAGCTGCCCGCGTTCCTCGATAGCACGGTGGCGGCCGGGGCCAATGAAATGTCGGGCATTGAATTCATCGTGTCGGAGCAATCCAAACTGCTCGACCGGGTGCGCGCCGAAGCCATCGCCGACGCCCGCCGGAAGGCCGAACTTTATGCCCGCGCCGCCGGAACCAAGGTCGGCCACGTGGTGTCCATCATGGACGAGGGCGCCGCGCCGCCGCCGCGACCGGTGATGCAGGCCATGCGCGCCGGCGCGGTTCCGATCGCACCGGGTGAACAGACGCTGCGGGCCGCCGTGACGGTGAGCTACGAATTGACGCCCTGATCCGCTCCGCCGCCCATATGCGCGAGTTTTTGGCGGCACAACTCGCCAAATAACGTCGCCTTGACTAAGGCCTAGCCGGCCCCTAGGTTCCGCCCACTTTTCGGAAAGCGACGCAGAAGACCAACTCGCCACCCGGTCCTTTCAGAGACCGGAGGCCCCCGCCCGACAGCGCAATGCGCCCTCGGGCGTAAAGGTGTTTGATTTTCGATGTTTGATTCACTGTCGGAAAGGCTCGGCGGCATTCTCGATCGCCTCACGCGGCGCGGCGCGCTCAGCGAAGCCGACGTCGACGCCGCGTTGCGCGAGGTGCGGCGCGCGCTGCTGGAGGCCGACGTCGCGCTCGATGTGGCGCGCGTCTTCATCGAGCGCGTGAAAGCGCAGGCCCTCGGCGTCGAGGTGATGAAGTCCGTCACCCCCGGCCAAATGGTCGTCAAGATCGTGCACGACCAGCTGGTCGATACGCTCGGCGCGCAGGGGCAGGCGATCGATCTCAACGCCGCCCCGCCGGTCGCTATCATGATGGTTGGCCTGCAAGGCTCGGGCAAAACCACCACGACCGCCAAGTTGGCGCGGCGTCTCGCCGACCGGCAAAAGAAAAAAGTGCTGATGGCCTCGCTCGACGTGCGCCGGCCGGCGGCGATGGAACAGCTGGCGGTGCTCGGCCGCGAGGCGCAGATCGACACGTTGCCGGTCGTCGAAGGCCAGCAACCGCCGCAAATTGCGCTTCGCGCAATTCAGGCGGGCAGGCTTGGCGGCTACGACGTGGTGCTGCTCGACACCGCGGGGCGCACCACGCTCGATGACGCCATGATGAGCGAAGCCGCCGAGGTCAAGCGCGCCGCCAATCCGCATGAAGTTCTTCTCGTCGCCGACAGTCTGACCGGCCAGGACGCGGTCAATCTCGCGCGCGCGTTCGACGAACGCGTGGGCCTGACCGGCATCGTGCTCACCCGCGTCGACGGCGACGGTCGCGGTGGCGCGGCTTTGTCCATGCGCGCGGTCACCGGCAAACCGATCAAGTTGATCGGCACCGGCGAGAAACTCGACGCGCTGGAGGAATTCGAGCCCGCGCGCATTGCCGGCCGCATTCTCGGCATGGGCGACATTGTCGCTCTCGTGGAAAAAGCCGCCGAAAATATCGATGCCGAAAAGGCGATGCGCACCGCCGAGAAAATGCGCAAGGGCCAGTTCGATCTGACCGACATGCGCGAGCAGCTCAGCCAGATGGCGGCCATGGGCGGCATGTCCGGCCTCATGGGCATGATGCCAGGCGTCGCCAAGATGAAGAACCAGATCGCCAATGCCGGCCTCGACGAAAACGTCCTCAAGCGTCAGATGGCGATCATCGACTCGATGACGCCGAGGGAACGCCGCAACCCGGATCTCCTCAAGGCCAGCCGCAAGAAGCGCATCGCCTCCGGCTCCGGCACGTCGCCCGAACAGATCAACAAGCTTCTGAAAATGCACCGCGGCATGGCCGACATGATGAAGGCCATGGGGGGCGCCAAGCGCGGCCCGATGGCCAGTATCGCGCAGGCGATGGGTTTGGGTAGCGGTATGCCAACGCCCGAGCAGATGGCCGAAATGGCCAGGAAAATGCCGGGTGGCCAACTGCCGGCCGGGATACCGACTTTGCCGCCGAATTTCCCCGGCCTGCCGGGCCTCGGTGGTGGAAAATTTCCCGGACTGCCGGGCTTGCCCGGTTCCGGAAAGAAGAAATGAAGCAACGCAAGCAATTCTGTTAATCGGAAAGGAAAACCTGAAATGTCTCTCGTCATTCGCATGGCCCGCGCCGGAACCAAGAAACGGCCGGTCTATCACATCGTCGTCGCCGACTCGCGCTCGCCCCGCGATGGCCGTTTCATCGAGCGGCTCGGTTTCTTCAATCCGCTGCTGCCCAAGGAAAAGACCGAGCGGCTCAAGCTCGATCTCGAGAAGGTGCAGGCCTGGATGAAGAAGGGCGCGCAGCCGTCCGACCGCGTCACGCGCTTCCTCGACGCCGCCGGCATCGTGAAGCGCGAGAAGCGCAACAATCCGGAAAAGGCTATTCCGCGCAAAGAGCGCAAGGCCAAGGCTGAAGAAGACGCCAAGGCCAAGGAAGGCGCTGCGGCTGCCAAGCCTGCCGCTGACAAGGCCAAGCCGGCGGACAAACCCGCGGACAAGCCGGCCGAAGCGCCGGCGGCGAGCTGACGTTCGCGGCCTGACCCACCGTGGCAGACCGTGTCCGCGTCGCCCGCATCGGTGCCGCGCATGGCATTCGCGGCGAGGTGAAGCTTTGGTCGTTCACGGAAGACCCGATGACGGTCGGGAGCTACGGTCCGCTGGAAACCGAAGACGGCACGCGGCGCTTCAAGATCGACACAATGCGGCCGGGAAAAAACTTCCTGGTCGCGCGGCTCGCCGGCGTTACCGATCGCAATGCCGCCGAAGCGTTGTGCAATCTCGATCTGTTCGTTCCGCGCGAACGGTTGCCGCCGATCGAGGACGACGACACGTTCTATCACGCCGATCTGGTCGGGCTCAGCGTCGTCAGCGAGGACGGCAACACAATCGGGACGTTGTCGGCGATCCATAACTTCGGCGCCGGCGACCTGTTTGAGATCAAGCCTGCCGACGGCGGCGAAACGCTTATGGTGCCGTTCACCGACGCAACAGTGCCGAAAATCGATCTCGACGCCAAGCGGATCGTCGTGGTGCCGCCAACCGAGACCGAGGCGAAGGAAGAAGATTGATGTGGCGCGCCTCAGTGCTCACAATTTTTCCGGAAATGTTTCCCGGTCCGCTGGGTCAGAGCCTCGCCGGCAGAGCGCACGGCCGATTGTGGTTGCTCGACGTCAATGACATTCGCGAGCACGCCACCGACAAGCATCGCACTGTTGACGACACCCCGGCCGGCGGCGGCCCGGGCATGGTGATGAAGGCTGACGTCCTTGCCAAAGCTCTGGATAGTTTGGCGCTCGATGCGGTTGCCGCTGATGCCCGCCCGCGCCTGCTGATGAGCGCGCGTGGGGCGCCGCTGACGCAAAGCCGAGTTGCGTCGCTGGCCCAAGACGAAGGCGCGGTCATCCTCTGTGGCCGCTTCGAGGGCGTCGACGAGCGGCTGATCGCCGCGCGCCGGCTGGAAGAAATTTCGCTCGGCGATTTCGTCCTCTCCGGCGGTGAGATCGCGGCGCTGGCCCTGATCGACGCCTGCGTTCGCCTCATACCGGGCGTCATGGGCAAGGAAGCCTCCGCGGCGGAAGAAAGCTTCGCGCAAGGGCTGCTCGAATATCCGCAATACACCCGGCCCGCCGTGTTCGAGGGCGAGCCGATCCCGGACGTGCTTGCCAGCGGCGACCACGCCAAGGTTAAGGCCTGGCGGCGGGAGCAAGCCGAGCGGGTGACCCGCGAGCGCCGGGGCGACCTGTGGGCGGCCTATCAGGCCCGCCAGGCCAGTAAAACCGGCCCCAAATCCAAAGGGTGACAAGCCCAAGGGTTTGGTCTAAAAGCCCGCCAACCCATTCAGCCTATTCAAGGACCGCGCGCCGGATGCTGGCGCTGCCGACGGAGATTGAGCCCCATGAATATCATCCAGCAACTCGAAAAAGAGCAGGTCGAGAAGCTCTCCACCGGCAAGGACATTCCCGACTTCGCCCCCGGCGACACCGTGCTGGTCAACGTCAAGGTGGTGGAAGGCGACAAGAGCCGCATCCAGGCCTATGAGGGCGTTTGCATCGGCCGTTCCGGGCGTGGGCTCAACGAGAACTTCACGGTGCGCAAGATTTCGTATGGCGAAGGTGTTGAGCGCGTTTTCCCGCTCTACGCGCCGATGATCGACTCGATCAAGGTCGTGCGCCGCGGTAAAGTGCGTCGCGCCAAGCTCTATTACCTGCGCGGATTGCGCGGCAAGAAGGCGCGTATCTCCGAGGCGCAGGGCACGACAGGACCGGAAGCAGCCCAAGCCGCCGCCAAGAAATAAGGCCGGCTATTCGCGAATGCATGAAGGGGCCGCCGTTCGGCCCCTTTTTCTTTGCGGCCTGCCGCGTTAGATAACTTCCAATCTGCCGTCCCGAGGACGGCAGATTGTGACGGAGATTTTCGACGATGGCCAAGCCACGCACGTTGTACGACAAGATCTGGGACGATCATCTGGTCGACGAGCAGCCGGATGGAACATGCCTCATTTATATCGACCGCCATCTTGTCCATGAAGTCACCAGCCCGCAGGCCTTCGAGGGCCTGCGCACGGCGGGACGCAAGGTGCATGCGCCGGACAAGACCCTCGCCGTGGTCGATCACAACGTGCCGACCACCGACCGTTCCAAGCCCAATCCCGATCCGGAAAGCATCGAGCAGATCGAGACGCTGGCCAGGAACGCCAAGGACTTCGGCATCGAATATTTCAACGAGTTCGACAAGCGCCAGGGCATCGTTCACATCATCGGTCCCGAGCAGGGCTTCACGCTCCCCGGCACCACCATCGTGTGCGGCGACAGCCACACCGCGACGCATGGCGCCTTTGGCGCGCTGGCGCTGGGCATCGGCACCTCGGAAGTCGAGCACGTGCTGGCAACGCAAACGCTGATCCAGTCCAAATCGAAGAACATGCGCGCCATCGTGGACGGCAAATTGCCGCCGGGCGTCACCGCCAAGGACATCATCCTTGCCATCATCGGCGAGATCGGCACGGCCGGCGGCACCGGCTACGCGCTGGAATATGCTGGTGAAGCGGTCCGCGCGACCTCGATCGAAGGCCGCATGACTATCTGCAACATGTCGGTCGAGGGTGGCGCCAAGGCGGGCTTTATCGCGCCCGATGAGAAGGCTTACGAGTATCTCAAGGACAAGCCGAAGGCGCCCAAGGGCAAGGCCTGGGACGAGGCCATGCGTTACTGGGAAACCTTGCGCTCCGACGAAGGAGCGCATTTCGACCGCGAAATCAGGCTCGATGCGGCAAAATTGCCGCCGCTCGTGACCTGGGGCACCAGCCCCGAACAGGTGATTTCGATCACCGGCAAGGTACCGGTCCCGTCCGAGATTGCGGACGAGAAGAAGCGCATCGCCGCCGAACGCTCGCTCGGCTACATGGGGCTGAAGGGCGGCGAGAAGATCACCGACATCAAGCTCGACCGCGTGTTCATCGGCTCATGCACCAATGGCCGCATCGAGGACATGCGCGAGGTTGCCCGCGTTGTCGGCGGCAACACCGTCAACACCAACGTCAACGCCATGATCGTGCCTGGCTCGGGGCTCGTCAAAGAGCAGGCGGAAGCAGAAGGCCTCGACCGGATTTTCAAGGCGGCCGGCTTCGAGTGGCGCGAGCCGGGTTGCTCGATGTGCCTCGCGATGAACCCGGACAAGCTTAGCCCCGGCGAGCGCTGCGCCTCAACCTCAAACCGCAATTTCGAAGGCCGCCAGGGTTACAAGGGGCGCACGCATCTCGTGTCGCCCGCGATGGCTGCCGCGGCGGCGATTGCCGGGCATTTTGTCGACGTGCGAGATTGGAAGTAAACGCAGGAGCGTTGCGCGCTTCAGCCGGGGAGCCGCCGCCGGTTATTCCCACCAGCAGCGCATCTGCGGCACGATCACCGGCCCGCTGACGCGATATTCCTTCGTCAGCCAGGATCGACAGTGCCGTTTGGCGCTGGGGCCAAGATAGTAATGGCGCGGATAGATGGTCACGCGCGGGCGCGAACGTCGATCGGTGTCGTCGTTCGAGCCCTGTGCCAAAGCGGGCGCGATCAGTCCGAACAAAAGTCCGGCCAATGCAACGCCAACCGCAATGCCCGATATTGCGCGTTCCATTCCGTTCAGCCTACCACGGCGAGCGGTCGTTCGCGTAGCGGCGCGTGCTGTAATAGGTCGTGCGCGGTCGGCTGTAATGCCGGCGCGGCTGCGCGGCATATTCACGCGTCGTGTGCCGGGTATAACTGCGGCCGGAGTATTCGCCGGGCGAACCGTTGTAGGTGTAGAGGACCTGGCCGCGGGTATCGTTGCAGCCAAAGAACATGGCCGCGGCCGGCGCCGCAAATCCGACACACAAAGCGACACTCAGCCCAAAAAGACCAACACGGTAGTTCGGCATGTCCGATCCCGCTCCTCGCGCCTTTGCCTTAATGGTTAACGGTCGCCCATTCCGGCAGTTCCGTCAACCACTTGGTTAGATCGCCGAGAGGGCCTAGAGACCGGGCATGATGGGCCGCGATAAGGATTCCGGGGCCTGGCGAGCCGTTTCGGCGCCTTCGCTGGCCGAATTCGAGGCCCTGGCGGAGGACGCCTATGCCAGGCTCCCCCGCCATTTCCGCGATCTTTGCGAGGATTTGGTCGTCCGCGTAGACGATTTTCCCAGTGCAATGGTCGTAGAAGCCATGAAGCTCGGCAGCGAATATGACTTGCTCGGCCTCTTCCAGGGCGTTGGTCTGCCGTTCCAGTCGCCGACCAACCCGCAACAA
>DATATS010000131.1:0-10794 GCA_036268675.1 Pseudolabrys sp. | reverse complement strand
ATCATCATCTCGGTGCTGATCCTGATGACGGCGCTGTTCATCCACACGCCGCTCGAATTCTCCTCGTTTCCGACCGTGCTGCTGATCGCGACCATGCTGCGGCTGTCGCTCAACCTCGCCTCCACGCGGCTGATCCTCGCGCACGGACATGAGGGCACGGATGCCGCAGGCCACGTGATCGAGGCCTTCGGCAATTTCGTGATGAGCGGCAATTTCGTCATCGGCATCATCGTGTTCACGATCCTCGTGATCGTGAACTTCGTCGTCATCACCAAAGGCTCCGGCCGCATCGCAGAAGTGGCCGCGCGCTTTCACCTGGACGCCATGCCGGGCAAGCAGATGGCGATCGACGCCGATCTGTCGGCCGGACTGATCGACGAGAAGGAGGCGCGCAAGCGGCGCCAGAAACTCGAAGACGAAGGCGGCTTCTTCGGCGCCATGGACGGCGCTTCCAAGTTCGTGCGCGGCGACGCCATCGCCGGCCTGCTGGTGGTGTTCATCAACGTCATCGGCGGCATGATCATCGGCATCGCGCAACAGGGACTGAGTTTCGCCGAGGCCGCCCACTCCTACACGATCCTGACCGTCGGCGACGGTCTGGTCACGCAGATCCCGGCGCTGATCGTGTCGACCTCGGCCGGCCTGCTGGTGTCGAAAGCCGGCGTCGCGGGTGCTGCCGACAAGGCGCTGCTCAAGCAGCTGTCCGGTTATCCCAAGGCGCTCGGCATGTCGGGCGCCGTGATGCTGGTGATGTCGCTGTTGCCGGGCATTCCGATGCTGCCATTCCTCGCGCTTGGCAGCGGAGCGAGCGCCCTCGCCTTCATCATCGACAAACGCAACAAGCGCGCAGTCGCGACCGACGCCAAGAAAGCCGACGACACCGCCAAGACCGAAGCGGCGGACGAGCCGATCAGCAGCGCGCTACGCATCGACGACCTCAAGGTGGAAATCGGCTATGCGCTGCTCCCGCTGGTCAATTCACCAGACGGCACCGACCGGCTGACCGAGCAGATCAAGGCGCTGCGCCGCTCGCTTGCCGCCGAAATGGGTTTCGTGATGCCGGCGGTGCGCATCCTCGACAATGTGCAGCTCGACTCCAACGCCTATGTCATCAAGGTGAAGGAGGTCGAGGCCGGCAGCGGCAAGGTCTGGCCCGGCCAGCACATGGTCATGGACCCGGCCGGCGGCGCCGTGGACCTGCCGGGCACCCACACCACCGAGCCGACGTTCGGTCTGCCCGCGACGTGGATCGACGGCGTGCTCAAGGAAGAGGCGGCGCTCAAGGGCTTCACCGTCGTGGACGCCGCCACGGTCCTGTCCACGCACCTGACCGAGTTGCTCAAGAACAATATGTCCGAGCTTCTGTCTTATGCCGAGGTGCAGAAGCTGCTCAAGGAACTGCCGAAGGAACAGGCCGAGCTGATCAAGGACCTGGTGCCCACGCTGATCACCGTGTCGGGCATCCAGCGCGTGCTGCAAACCTTGCTCGCCGAGCGCGTTTCGATCCGCGATCTCGCGACCATCCTGGAAGGCATCGCCGACGGCATCACCGCCACGCGCAATCCGGTCTCGCTCACCGAGCACGTGCGGGCGCGGCTGTCGCGCCAGATCTGCGCGCAGCACACCAACCCGAGCGGCTATCTGCCGATGGTCGCCCTGTCGGCGAAATGGGAGCAATCTTTCGCCGAAAGCATGATCGGCGAAGGCGACAACCGCCAACTGGCGATGCAGCCGTCGAAACTTTCGGAATTCATCGGACTGGTGCGCGAGAAATTCGAGGAAGCCGCGCGCGAAGGCGAGGCCCCCGTGCTGGTCACCTCCGGCAATATCCGTCCGTTCGTGCGCAGCATCATCGAGCGCTTCCGCGCGCAGACGCCGGTCCTCTCGCAGACGGAAATTCACCCCAGGGCGCGGCTCAAGACGGTGGGAAGCATCTAGCTTCCGAGCCCCTGTAAAAGCGCGAAATCCTGCATATATAGCGAGGAACGCCTTTGCGCGTTCGCTTGCGCGGGGATATTGGAGTTCGATGATGAATAAATTCGATTACAGCGCGCCGGCGGAGTTGTTTCCCTCCCGCAATCGCAAGATCGCAAACAAGGTTAAATATCGCCGCTTCGACAAGGCGGCCGACGCCATCCGTTTTGCGGTCGAGGAATTGCCCGAGCCGCTCCTGCTCGGTGCCTATATCGAAATCGACGAGGAGCGGCTCGGCCACAAGGATATCCGCGCGCTCTACGAGAGCGCCGACTATCCGCTCAAGCGGCCGGCCAACTGAGGCCCTGCGTTGACGAAACACGCGATTTAGCGTATGGCCTTCCCCCGCAACCAGGTTTTCGGTTCTGCCTTGCTCCGCTGCCCGCTTTTTTGGGCGCCTAAACAAGTCACCCAAAAAACTCGGATGTTTCGAAACGCACAGGCGATGAGCGCTTGAGCGCATCCAACTTAAGCAACGTATGATGCAAGGAGGCCGACATGGCCACAGGTACAGTCAAGTTCTTTAATACGCAGAAGGGTTTTGGATTCATCACCCCGAGCGACGGTTCGAAAGACGTGTTCGTTCATATCAGCGCGGTCGAACGCGCCGGCATGAGCTCGCTCAACGAAGGTCAGCGTCTGACCTACGAAGTGGTGACCGAGCGCGGCAAGCAGGCGGCGTCCAACCTGCAGAACGCCTAAGATCGTCAACGATCGCACGCGTTAATCTCGACGCCCGGCCTCAGCGCCGGGCGTTTTTGTTCCGTGCGGGCGCTTCGCGCGCGGATCGATTGACAGGCCGAGGAGCCGGCATGGCGCATAGATATTCCATCGGCCAGAGCGTCAATTACGAGCCGACCTTCGGCAACGCCGCAGCGCGCGGCAAATACACGATCGTGCGCCGGCTGCCGGTCGAGAACGACAATCGCCTGACCTACCGCATCAAGAGCCTGGCGGAGAATTTCGAGCGCATCGTCGAAGAGCACCAGCTCACCACCGGCGAATAAGCGCGCCCGCAGGGTCCGTATTTCACAAGCCTGCCCGCCGAATGCCGTTTTTTGGCCATTTCCGGCAAAAAAGCCCAAGTTCCGCCACCGGATACAACGTTTCGTGAAGCCGGGTTTGGAACCCCGGGGCCGTTCCTATGTTAGCTCCCCGAACGGCGATTGAACCTTATCGCCAGCCGAGCCGACTTACGGAAAAGGCTTTGGAGGCTGCCATGAACTGGTCGATTTACACCGCAGACCGGACCACCCACCTCAAGATCGTGGTGGTGGGACTTGCTGCTGCGCTGCTGATCTCGGTGATCGGCATTTCCGCGCAGCAACTCAATCTCGGCACCGACATCCTGACCGCGCAGAACCCGTCGGTCATCAAGGCCGGTGGACCGGTGCTGTTCACCAACCGCGCCGGCCCGACCATTCGCTAGCGCGCCTGTTTCGTTTTCATCTACCTCCCCCTTGGAGCGCCGCTTTGCGGCGCTTCTTTTTTTGTGCGAGACAGCCAGCCGACCAAGGCCGGACATGCAACGCGATTCGATCCGATATTCATTGCTGGGCCTGATCGGCTGCGCGCTCATCGCCGCGGCGCTCCCTGCCGGCGCGCAAAACCGGCCGGATATGCCGATGACCGGCGCGCGCAGCGACTACCAGTTCAGGCTCGAGCAATATCTGCGTGCGCGCGAGGCCTACGATCAGGTGGCAGAGCGCTATTGGAGCGCGGTTGTCGCCAAGCGCAAAGTGCGCAACGCCAAGCGCCGCGACCATGCGGCGATCGCGCTCACCGATTATGTGCTCAGCCAGCCGCCGGTCTATGCCGGGCCACCGCGGCCGATCAATCCGGAAGGCGAGCGCCCGCTGCCGGGCGAAACACAACGGCCGCCGATCCCGGTCATCGCGGATTTCCTCAAAGCCGCCGCCGAACAGTTCGATTTTGTGCCTGAGCGGGCGAGCGAACTCGACTTCAAGCGCGCCTACGCCAAAGCCGCGCTCGCCGCCGGCCTGACGCGCGAACAGGCGGTCGGCGTTTACGCCTTCGAGACCGGCGGCAACGGCAATTACGATACGCAGGCCGGCGTCTCGGCGACGCGCCCGAATGCGATCTCGCCGGCCATCGGCTATAACCAGCTTCTCTCCACCAACTCGGTGTCGCTGCTCGCCGAACACGGCAACCGCATCCTGGCGGAGCTGCGGGCCAAGGCCAAGACGCTCAACGGCGATTCCAGGATTGCGATGGAGCGCAAGATCGAAGCCCTGAAACGAATGATCGCCTATAGCCATAGCGTGCCGCACCGATGGAGCGCGTTCGACCATCTCGCCAAGTCGACGCCCGGCGGCTGGGGCATTCATGCCGCCGTGCTCGACATCGATATCGGGCCGCTGTTGCAGGTCGAGAAGCTGATGGACTCGGTGCGCTTTGCGAAGACCAAGCACTATGGCCGCCCGCTCACCGCCGCCGAGGTCGAATTGATGAATTTGACCGGCGACGGCAACGGTTTCGACATGGTGACCATGCCGCCAGACATGCGGCAGAAGGTGCCGACGGCGAATTTCTTCCAGCAGAACGGCTATTCGCGCAATCCGGTGGCGCGCCGCACCAAAGTGGTCGCCGGACTCATTGCGGAGATCCAGGGCCATATCGACCGCGCCGCAAAATCGCAGGGCGCGCGCGATCTCGCGGCGGCGTTTTAGCGAACGGGTCCGCCTAGTTTTTTTTCTGCTCGGCCATCGCCTGCGCCGTCAGCGCAAGCTCCATCGCCTTGAAGCAGCGCGCCTGCGGCATCGCGGTCTGCGTGCGTGCGCGAACGTCGTGCAGCAGATCGCGGCCATAAGGCAGCTCGACGGCCGAGCAGTCGATGCGCTCAACGCCTTTGCCATCGACCAGAAGCAGATGATCGATGCCGGGCGCGCCGGCAATGTCGACATATTTGCGCAATTCGATGGTGCCTTCGGTGCCGACGATGAACAGCCGCCCGTCGCCCCAGGTCGGCAGGCCGTCGGGCGTGAACCAGTGAACGCAGATGTAGCCGCTCGCGGCTTTCGTGCGCAGCAGCATCTCGCCGAAATCCTGCAATCCCGGCGTCTCCGGATTGGCGCGATTGGCGACCGCCGCCGTCACCACCTCGGCGTCGTCGGCTCCGGTGAGAAACAGAAACTGCTCGCATTGATGCGATGCGATGTCGGCGAGGATGCCGCCATATTTATCGCGTTCGAAAAACCACTGCGGCCGTGTCGCCTTGTTGAGGCGGTGCGGCCCGAGCCCGGTCGTATGGACGATACGGCCGATGGCGCCGGCCTGGATCAACTCGCCGGCCTTCACGGTGGCGCGGGTCTCGAAATGCTCGGAAAAGCACACCGAATAAATCAGCCCGGTCTCGGCCTGAACCTTGCGCACCGCGGCAAGCTGCTCAAACGACGTGACGCCCGGCTTGTCGGCCATGAAATCCTTGCCGTGGCGCATGACGTCGATGCCGAGCGCGGCGCGCTCGCACGGAATGGCGGCGCTGACGATCAACTGGATCGTCTTGTCGTCCAGAATTTTTCGCCGGTCGCCGACGCGTTGGGCATGCGGATATTTTTCGACAAACCAGTCGAGCAGGCTGCCGTCCGCGTGAAACGAGACAAGCTCGCCGCCCGCGGCCAGCAGGCTGTCGACCTGCCCGAAAATGTGGCGGTGATCGATGCCGATGACCGCAAAGCGGACTTTATCCATGCGATCGACAGTCTCGCCTATTTGATCACCAGTGCCGGCAACCACAGCGAGATCGCCGGCACGAAGGTCACAAGCATCAGCACCGCGAACATCACGCCGTAGAACGGCCAGATGGTGCGCATGACCTCTTCCATCTTGACGTTGCCGATGGCGCAGCCGACGAACAGCACCGAGCCGACCGGCGGCGTCAACAGGCCGATGCCGAGATTGAGCAGCATGATGATGCCGAAATGCACCGGGTCGACGCCGAGCTTCATCACCACCGGCAAAAGGATCGGCGTGCAGATCAGGATCAGCGGCGCCATATCCATCAGGCAGCCGAGCACCAGCAGCATCAAATTGATCAGCATCAGGATGACGTATTTGTTCTCCGACACCGACAGGAAAAACGTCGTGATCTTGAGCGGCAGCTGCATCAGCGCCATCACGTAGCCAAACGACGACGCCATCGCGATCAGCGTCATCACCATGGCGACCGTCTTGAGCGTGCGATGCACGAGGCCCGGCAGATCCTTCCAGCGGTAGTCGCGATAGATGAACATGGTCACGCAAAAGGCCCAGATGCAGGCGACCGCGCCGGCTTCGACGGCCGTGAAGACACCAAGAAGAATGCCGCCAATGATGATCACGATGGTGATCAGGCCCCAGGTGGCGTCGACGATGATGCGGAGCGCGTCACGGATCGGAACGGACTCGCCCCTGGGATGGCCGTCGCGGTAGGCGATGAAAATGCACAGCGCGACGAGGCTGACGCCGAGCAGCAACCCCGGCACCACGCCAGCCATGAACAGGCTGATAATGGAGATGGTGCCGCCGGTCGCCAACGAATAGATCACCGAATTATGGCTCGGCGGCACCACGATCGCCTGCAACGACCCGCTGATGGTCACGTTGGTGGCGAACACGCGCGGATAGCCGACCTTTTCCATCTGCGGGATCAGCACCGAGCCGATCGCCGACACGTCGGCCACCGACGAGCCGGAGATGCCGCTGAGAAACGTTGTCGCCAGAATGTTGACCGCCGACAGGCCGCCGCGCACCCGCACCACGCCGACGATCACGTTGGCGAGCTTGACCAGGCGCTGCGCCATGCCGCCTTCCGCCATGATGGCGCCGGCCAGCACGAAGAAGGGAATCGTGAGCATCGCCACTTTGCTGACGCCGTCGGAGATTTTCAGCATCACCGCTTCCGGCGGGATGCCGATCCACAGCGCGCCGACCAGCGCGCCAAAGCCGAGCGCGTAGGAGATCGGCATTCCGATCCCGAAGCAGAGGAACAAGGTCCCGAGGAGAACAAAGAGGTCCATGATGTCCTACGACTGGTGTCGCCCCTCGCCTACTCGAACGGCGCCGGCTCTTGCGGGGCGATGTGCGGGTTTTCGCCATGCCCCGGCCGCCCGATGGTGAGATGCTCGATGATGAACAGCAGCGTGAAGATGCCGCCGAGCGGAATGGGCGAATAGACGATGCCGACCCGCAGTGCGGGGAATTCGGCGATGGTGTTGTTCCAGGTGGCTTCGCACAGGCGGAAGCCGTAAATGACCATGAAGATTGCAAAAATCAGCATGAGGATTTCGACGATGAACTCCGCGACCCGGCGCGCCCGCGGCGGCAGCATCGCGACAGCGACGACAACGTTCATGTGGTTGCCGAGCCGGTAACAGGCGGCGGCGCCGAAGAACGTCAACACGATGGTGAGCAAAACCGCGGTCGGCTCCGGCCAGGAAGCGGCGCTGTTGAGGACATAGCGGGTATAGACCGCCCACGGGATGACCGCGGAAATCAGCACCAGCGCCGATCCCGCCAGCACCACGCAGACCAGATAGGCCCAGTCCATCAACTGCCGATAGGTCGCAGCCATAGTCCCCTCACAGCCCACCGCCAAAGCCGTTGGCGGCAGCATACACCAAAAAAATCACGCCACGCTTCTCCGTCGGCCGAGCTGGGCTTTCCGGAAAAGCGTGGCGCAATTGTCGAACCGTTATTTCACCGCCTGGATGCGCTTGACCAGGTCGGCGTATTTCGGGCCGTACTTGTCCCAGACCGGCTTGACCGCCGCCTGGAACTTTTTCTTTTCCTCGGGCGAAACCACGGTGATGGTGTTGCCAGCGGCTTTCGCCTTGTCCATCGCCTTCACCTCATACTCCTTCCAGAGCTTGCGCTCTTCGAGCTGGGCGGCGCGGGCATCCTTCGTGACTAGGGCCTGGTCTTCCTTCGAGAGGCTGTCCCAGATCTTCTTCGACATGATCAGCACTTCCGGCACGATCAGGTGCTCGTCGATCGTGTAGAACTTGGCCACCTGGTAGTGGTTGTCGAAGACGTAGCTCGGCGGGTTGTTCTCGGCGCCGTCGACCACGCCGGTCTGCAGCGAAGAGAACACCTGGTCGTAGCCGAGCGGCACGCCGTTGGCGCCCATGGCGTTGGCCATGGCCACGAACATCGGATTGCCCATAACGCGGATCTTGAGGCCCTTGAGGTCGGCCAGCGTCTTGATCGGCTTTTTGGTGTCGTAGAAATTGCGCGCGCCGGCGTCCATCCAGCACAGGCCGATGAGGCCCTTGCCGCTGTTGGTGACCTTGTCGAGCAGCTCCTTGCCGATCGGCCCGTCGATCACCTCTTCCATGTGCGCGGTGTTGCGGAAGACGTAAGGCAGATTGAACACGTTGAGATCGTCGACCACCGGGCCGAGCGCGCCGACCGAAACGCGCGCAAAGGCGATGGCGCCGACTTGCGCCTGTTCGATGGCTTCCTTCTCGCCGCCGAGTTGCATCGAGGGATACATCGCGACCGAAAGCTTGCCATTGGTGGCGGCAGACAGCTTCTTGCCCATCTCCTCGACCGCGACGACGGTCGGATAGCCGGGCGGATGGACGTCCGAGGCCTTGAGAACGACTTTTTGAGCGGCGGCCGGACTTGCGACGAACGCCATCGTGGCGGCGGCCAGCGCGCCCGCGGCCATCAGGATAGTGCGGGACTTCATGATAACTTCTCCTCCCGGGTTATGGTGACTTTAAGCGGGGCGCGGTTGATTGATCCGTGCCACCTTGTTATTCATCAGGTCATATGATGACCTTACCACCTCACACGGTGTCAAGCCCTTGCGTAAGCCTTTGCCAAAAAATCTCAAGCTGCTGAGGCCGCTCGACAAGCCGCGCCGGCTGACCGCCGAACTGGTCGCACGCCTCACCGCCGATATCACGGCAGGCAAGCTGGCGCCCGGCTCCAAGCTGCCGACCGAGCAGGAAATGATCGCCGCCATGGGGGTGAGCCGCACCGTTATCCGCGAGGCGGTGGCGGCGCTGCGCGCCGACCGGCTGGTGACCACCCGCCAGGGCGTAGGCGCCTTCGTTGCCGATCACGTGCGGCGGCCGTTCCGGGTCGATTTCGACGAGCATTCGCCCCTGCACGAAGTGCTCAATGTGATGGAGCTGCGCACGGGGATCGAGGTCGAGGCGTCGGGCCTTGCCGCCGAACGCGCTTCCTCCGCGCAGGTCAAGAAAATCGCCGAGCGGTTCGCCGCCATCCAGGCAACCATCGAGCGCGGCGGTCAGGCAGTCGACCAGGACTTTTCCTTTCATTGCGCCATCGCCGATGCCACCGGCAATCCGCAGTTCAAGCGGTTCCTGGAATATCTCGGCCGCTTCATCATTCCACGCCGTACGGTCTGGGGCTCCTCGGCGCCGCCCGACAATCGCGCCCACCTCGATATTTTCCAGCGCGAGCACGAGCAGATCCTGCGCGCCATCGAGAGCCGCTCGCCGTCACAGGCGCGCGCGGCCATGCAGCGGCATCTGCTCAACAGCCGCAACCGCTACGAAAAGCTCGCCACCGATCTGCGCAAGCCCGAGCCCCTCGCCATCCCGCCGCGCGGCGGCGACGGGCGTCAGCCCAAACTCTGACGACGGCCGGCTGCCGCAGGCTCGCCATTCACCGACAAACCAAGGGACCGAGACCACCGCCATGAAAAACATTTTGATCACCGGAGCGGCAGGCGATGTCGGCTCCCGCCTGCGCAAATTGCTCAAGGGCGCCTACCCGCATCTGCGCACGAGCGATATCCGCAAGCCCGCCGATCTTGCCGCCGATGAGGAATTCATCGCCGCCGATCTCGCCGATTATGGACAGGTGGAGAAAATCGTCGCCGGCATCGACGGCATCATCCATCTCGGCGGCTTCTCGGTCGAAGGTCCGTGGGACACGATCCATAAATCCAATATCGTCGGCTGCTACAATCTGTTCGAGGCGGCCTATCGCGCCAAGGTCAAGCGCGTGGTGTTTGCCACCTCCAATCACGCGGTCGGCTTCTACCCGCGCGACAAGAAAATTGGCGTCGACGTCACCGTGCGGCCGGATACCCGCTATGGCCTGAGCAAGGCCTTTGGCGAAGCGGTCGGCGCGCTCTACGCCGACAAGCACGGTCTGCGCGTGACCTGCATCCGCATCGGCAATGTCGGCGACGTGCCGCTCGACAAGCGGCGGATGGCGATCTGGCTCAAGCCGGAGGACCTGGCGCAACTCGTTCGCATCGGGCTCGAACACGCCGACATTCACTACGAGATTTTCTACGGCGCGTCCGACAACGAATCCGGCTGGTGGGACAATTCCAATGCGCGGCGCTTCGGCTACAAGCCGCAGTTCAAGTCCGAGGCCTTCCGCGCCCAGGCGATGGAAGCGCAGGCGAAGCTGCCGCCCGATTCCGTTGGCGATCGCTTCCAGGGCGGCACGTTTTGCAGCAACGAATACGACGCCGATAAACGCGGCTAGCCTCGCGCGCGCAAATGAAAACGGCGCCGTCGCCGGCGCCGCCTTGAACCAAGCGCCTGGAAATTTACGCGTGCGCGCCGTTGGATGAAAAGCGCATGGCGGCGATGCGGTCGAGTTCGGCCTGCTCGCGCGCGTTCTCTTCCGCCTTTTCGCGCGCGTGGTCGCGCTCGTCGAGCATCTCGACCTTCTTCAATTCCTCGAAGGCTTCGCCGAGCACGGCTTGCGCATCGTCGAGCTGGGCTTTGAGTTCGCCCGCCGAGCGGTGCAGGTTTTCGCGCCGGCCGATGGCGGCCTTCGCATAAGTCGGATAGGCGAAATGCGCGGGATCGTGGATGCCGGCGCGGT
>DATATS010000130.1:0-2738 GCA_036268675.1 Pseudolabrys sp. | reverse complement strand
CATCACGCCGATGCCCCAGATCGCCATGGCGCCGGAGCGCTCCTCGGCGGTGTAGGAATCGAGCAGCACCGCCTGCGACAGTGGTACCAGTGCGGCACCGGCCATGCCCTGCAACAGGCGGAACAGCACGATCTCGTCGATGTTCTGCGCCAACGCGCAGAGCAGCGAAGCGACGGTGAAGCCGGCAACGCAAACGATGAACAGCTTCTTGCGGCCGAAACGGTCGGCGAGCCAGCCGATCGGCGCCGTCATGATGGCAGAGGCGACGATGTAGGAGGTCAGCACCCAGTTGATCTGGTCGAGCGATGCCGACAGCGAGCCCTGCATGTAAGGCAGCGCCACGTTGGCGATCGTGGTGTCGAGCGCCTGCATGATCGTCGCCGTCATCGCGCATACCGTCACCAGCATGCGCAGGACTTTGGGCGACACGTTTGCGAAGCGCGGGCTCATTTTGCGGCGGCTGTCTTGGGCGTGTCCTGCGGGCCACTATGCACGAAGGGGATGCGGCTGTGGTGGGTGTCGATCTCGACATTCACGCTCATGCCGGAGCGCAGCAGGTGCGTGTCCTCGTCCTTGTCGAAGGCGATGCGCACGGGAACGCGCTGCACGACCTTGACCCAATTGCCGGTGGCGTTCTGCGGCGGCAGGATGGAGAATTGCGCCCCGGTGCCGGGCGAGACCGCCACCACGGTGCCGGTGAAGGTATGGTCGGGGAAACTGTCGACGTCGAGCGTCGCCTTCTGGCCGATGCGCAGATAAGTGATTTCGGTTTCCTTCGGGTTGGCGTCCACCCAGGGCGCCTGATCGTCGATCACGCTGAACACCGGCGTGCCGGCGGCGACGTAGCGGCCGAGCTGGATGCTATCGACCTGGGTGGCGGTGCCGGCCATCGGCGCGCGCACGACCGTGTGGTCGAGATTGCGCTGGGCGTCGTCGAGTGCGGCCTTGGCCTGCGCATATTCGGGAAATTTCGCGAGCGGCAGGTTGGGCTCGCCGAGCAATTGATTGAGCGTCGTGTCGCGCTGCTGGGCGGTGAAACGCGCCTGCAATTCGGCGGTCAGCGTGGCGGAGGCGGAGGTATCGACATCGGCCTGCGAGCCCGCCTGCGAGCGCACCAATTGCTGTTTGCGATCGAGGTCGCGCTGCTTGAGCGCGACGGCTTTGCTGGCGAGGTCGGCCAACGTGTCGAGTGCCTTGAGATTGGTTTTCAGCTTGTCGTAGTCGGAGCGCGCGGTATTGAGTTTGGCCTCCGCCTGCCGCAGCGCCAGCTCATAGGGCTCGCGGTCGAGCGTGAACAGTTCGTCGCCCGGATTGACGTGCTGGCCCTCGACCACGGCGACACGAACAATCTTGCCGGAGATGTCCGGAGTGATCAGCACCTTCTGCGCGCCGACATAGGCATTGTCGGTCGAGATGTAGCGGCCGCCCATCATATAGAAGACGAGCCCGCCGATGACCGCGACGGTCGGCAGCACGATGAGCAGAATCATGCGCAGGCGGCCGCGCGACAATTTTGCCAGCGGTCCGGATTTTTGCGCCGACTTTCCGGCGGTGCGCTCGTCCGGCGATGTCTTGGCCTCAAGCGAGGGAACGATCTTCAATGCTTTTTCGCTCATGACGCTTGCTCGCTGACGGGCTGGTGTGACGGATTGCGATTGATGGCGGCGCGCAGATTGTCCTTCATGTGCCCAAGATCGTGCAGCAGCCGCTGTCGCTTCGTGGCGTCGAGCCCCTCGAGCACGGCCGCCATCGTCTCCTCACCGAGCGCGGTCAGGCGTTCGAGCAGCGGCCGCGCGGCCGGCGTCAGGAACAACCGGTTGGCGCGCCGATCGTTGGGGTCGGCGCGGCGCTCGATCAGCCCGTTTTCCGAGAGCCGGTCGAGCAGGCGGGTGAGGGTGATCGGCTGCAAGTCGAGGATTTCGGCAAGCTCGGTCTGCTTGAGGCCCTCCGAGCGGTCGAGCCGGAATAACACCGCCCATTGCGCCCGGGTCATGCCGTATTGGCGCGCGCGTTGATCGGCGTAGGTTTTCAGCAGCCTCGCTACGTCCATGATAGTAAAGGCCATTTCGCGGCTCACCGGTGTTGACGGCATGAATCGGCTCTCCAATAGGTCGCCTTATAATAAGCTTCCTTATAATAAGTTCAATGGGCCTTCTGGCGGATCCCTTTCGCATTGCTCGTGAGCGGGATCGCGCGCTCCGCCGCCGCCCGGAATTACGGCGGCGGTTGGTGACGGCGGCAATTCCGTGCGGCAAAGTCGCCGCGCAGAAAAAATGGAAGGACGCGTCATGGAGATCGGCTTCATCGGACTGGGCAACATGGGCGCGCCGATGGCGCGCCGGCTGATCGAGGCCGGGCATAAGCTTGTGGTCTACGACACGCGCAACGACGCGGTGGCGCGGCTGGTCGCACTCGGCGCGCAGCTCGCATCGTCGCCGCAGGATGTCGCCGACCGGGTCGAGACGGTGATGGCGAGCCTGCCGGAACCGCAGATCGTGGCGAAAGTGGCGGTGGGCGAGGGCGGCCTGCTGCACGGCAAGCGCATCAAGCGTTTCGTCGATCTGTCCACCACTGGCCCGCGCATGGCGGCGACCATCGCCGCCGGTCTCGCCAAGCGCGACATCGCGCAGATCGATTCGCCGGTGAGCGGCGGCGTCGCCGGCGCGGTCAAGGGCACGCTCGCCGTCATGGTGTCCGGCCCGCAAGCCGATATCGACCTGATGAAGGATGCGCTGTCG
>DATATS010000129.1:0-22108 GCA_036268675.1 Pseudolabrys sp. | reverse complement strand
TCGCGTCATGAACCTCGCCGCCAAACAGCCGCTGGAACTGCCCGTCGACGGCCGCCAGTCGGAAAATGCCCTGCGCATCGCGCGCGGCGCCGCGCGTCTGTTGCACGCGCACGGTTTCTGCGTGGTGAGCGAATTGGGTCTGCCGTCGGGCCGGCGCGCCGATCTGGTGGCGCTCGATTCAGGCGGGACGATCTGGATCGTGGAAATCAAGTCGTCGGTCGCCGATTTCCGCGCCGATCAAAAATGGCAGGACTACCGCGCGCATTGCGACCGGTTGTTCTTCGCCACCTCGCAGGACGTGCCGTGCGAGATTTTCCCGCCCGACACCGGCCTGATCGTGGCCGACGGTTACGGCGCGCAATTCATCTGCGAGGCGCCCGAGCACAGGCTGCCGGCGGCCACGCGCAAGTCGATGCTGCTGTTGATCGCGCGCGCCGCCGCGTTGCGGCTGCAATCGCTCGCCGACCCGAACGGGCCCTACGGGGATGTGGGGTAGCGGCGAGCCGCGCCAATCTCTCCGTTCATTCCCGCGCAAGCGGGAATCCAGAGATGGACTTTTAAGACGTACGAGCCGCCCTGGGACCCCGCTTTCGCGGGACGAACGGGTGAGTTTACCTTGGCGCGCGTTTGGCCAAAATCCGCTGCAAGGTGCGGCGGTGCATGTTGAGCCGTCGCGCGGTCTCCGAAACATTGCGTCCGCATAATTCGTAGATGCGCTGGATGTGTTCCCAGCGCACGCGGTCGGCCGACATCGGATTTTCCGGCGGCTCGATTCTGCTGTGGTCTTGCGCCAGCAGCGCCGCCACCACGTCGTCGGCGTCGACCGGCTTTGCCAGATAATCGACGGCGCCGATTTTGACGGCGTTCACGGCGGTCGCGATATTGCCGTAGCCGGTGAGAATAATGCCGCGCGCCTCCGGCCGGCGGCGCTTGAGCGCGGAAATCACGTCGAGCCCGTTGCCGTCGCCGAGCCGCATGTCAACCACCGCGAAGGCGGGGGCGGCCCGTTCGACTTGCAGCAATCCGTCCGCTACCGATTCCGCGATGGTGACGATAAAGCCGCGGCTCTCCAGCGCCTTGGCGAGCCGTTGCAGAAATGAGCGATCGTCCTCGACGATCAGCAGCGTACGTTCACCGGGAATTTTGGCTGCGGCCGCCGGCGCGTCGGACTCGGCCATGGCAACGTCCATGCCTTCACCTCATATGCATCGGTTCCGGTCAAATGACATGGATCCGAAACTGTCATCCGCACATGATTGCCAAAACCGGCCTTCGCTTTTCAGCGATCACGCGCGCGAAAGAAAAACATCCTAGCCGCTCGGCCTCAAAAAGCACACCGCGGCCTCGGCACACCATAGATGGGGATTGTGCAGTGCGGTCTCAAGATGCAGCGAATGTCAAAGGCCGTTCGAAATCGCTGCGCCGCCAGCGCACCGCGATCAGGGCACCGCGCTCGGGAAACGGGCGGTTCTCGAACGTGAGCGCAGCGCCGGAGCGTTCGAGCAAGGTCTTGGCGATGAAGAAACCCAAGCCAAGTCCGGTCGGCTCCTCGTCGGCATTCTCCGCGGTGCGGTGGCGGCTGGTGACGTAGGGCTCGCCGATGCGGGCGATGATTTCCGGCGCAAAGCCCGGCCCGTCGTCACCGATGGTCACTTCGACTGTATCCGCGTCCCATTGCGCGCCGACCGTCACGCGCTCGCGCGCGAAATCGACCGCGTTCTCCAGCAGATTGCCAAGTCCGTATAAAATCGCCGGATTGCGCGCGCCGACCGGATCGACGCCGCGCTCGGCTGCTGCGGCAACGTCGATGGCGACGCCGAAATTGCGATGCGGCGCCACGACCTCCTCGATCAGCGCGGTCAGCGGCATGCGCTCGAACGGCTCGCCGCCGCTTGATGACAACTCGGTGATCTTGGCGAGGATGTCGCGGCAGCGCGCGGCCTGCTCGCGCAACAGCCGCACGTCGTCGCCGTGCGGGGCATCTTTGGCGATGGCGTTCTCCAGCTCCTTGGCGATGACCGCAATGGTCGAGAGCGGCGTGCCGAGTTCGTGCGCGGCGGCGGCGGCAAGCCCGTCGAGCTGCGAGAGATGCTGCTCGCGCGCCAGCACGAGTTCGGTAGCGGCGAGCGCGTCGCTCAGTTGACGTGACTCCTCGGTGATCTGCCAGGCGTAGACGCCGATAAAGCCGATGGTGAGCAGGATCGAGAGCCATACGCCCACCATATAGATCGGCGGAAGTTGCATCGGATCGTCGGGGTCCCAGGGCAACGGATAATGCTTAAACACCAGCAAGGTCGAGCACACGACCGTGAAGGCGCCGAGCATCAGCGTGAAGCGCGGCGGCAGCGCGGTCGCCGACAGCAGCACCGGAGCCAGAAACAAAAAGGCGAAAGGGTTCTGCAGACCGCCTGTCAAAAACAGCAGCACGGCGAGTTCCGCGATATCGAACGCCAACAGCCATGCGGCGCGGTCGGGCTCCAGCCGCTGCGTCATGTGGAAGCGCAGACGCAGCGCGAGATTGAGCCAGGCCGAGAGCGCGATCACCGCCAGACACGCCCAGATCGGCAGTTCGAAATCGAGCCCGGCATAGACCACGAGCACCGCGGTGGTCTGTCCGATGACGGCGAGCCAGCGCAGGCGCACCAGCGTATCGAGGCGCACATTGCGGCGCGGATGACTTTGCGCGAGGTCGAGGCCGGGCATGGATGGCAGTTTACATGTTATTCGCCGGTGTGCGGGCGCACCCAGGCCTTGCGCTTGCTGCGGCGGGGCGTCACATCTGCCGGTGCATGGACGCCCCAACAAACGACGCCATCGCGGTCGATAACCTGGTCAAGCGCTACCGTGGCGTGGCGGCGGTGGACGGCATTTCATTCCGCCTCAAGGCCGGTTCCATCACCGGGCTCTTGGGCGGCAACGGCGCCGGCAAGACAACAACCATCGCGACCATCATGGGCCTGGTGACGCCCACGTCCGGGAGTGTCAGCGTGCTCGGCGCGGCCATGCCGAAGGAGCGTTATCGCGTCCTGCACCGGATGAATTTCGAAAGCCCTTATGTGGATATGCCGACGCGGCTGACCGTGCGGCAAAATCTGTCGGTGTTCGCGCAGCTTTACGCGGTCGGCGACATTGCCGCGCGCATAAACGATCTCGCCGCCGATCTCGATCTGACGGAGTTTCTCGACCGGCCGACGGGCAAATTATCGGCCGGGCAGAAGACCCGCGTTTCGCTCGCAAAGGCCTTGCTCAACCGGCCGGAAGTTCTCCTGCTCGATGAGCCGACCGCTTCGCTCGATCCCGACACCGCTGACTGGGTGCGCACGCGGCTCGAACGCCATTGCGCCGAGCGCAAGACGACTTTGCTTCTTGCGTCTCACAATATGAGCGAGGTCGAACGGCTGTGCGAACGCGTCATCATCATGAAGAAGGGCCGCATTGAGGACGACGACATGCCGTTGCGTCTACTCGCGCGCTATGGCCGCGAGACTCTGGAAGAGGTGTTCCTCGACGTTGCGCGCGGACGCACCCGCGAGGCCGCGCAATGAGTACCGTGCTCGTGTCCCGGTCCGCCTTTGGAACGATCCCGGGTCTGCAGCGCGCCGCTTCACGCTGCGCTGCGCCCGGGAAAAGTGGAAAAGCCGCACCATGAGCGTCAACTACACTGGCTTCCACTTCTCCCCCAACCGTGTCGCCGCCATGGTGCGGCGCTATTGGTATGTGCTGCGCTCGTCCTGGCCGCGCATCCTCGACCTGATCTATTGGCCGACGGTGCAAATGTTGATGTGGGGCTTCCTGCAACTCTACGTAATGCAGAATGGCGGCTTCTTCGCGCGCGCCGGCGGCGTGTTCATCGGCTCGGTATTGTTGTGGGATATTCTGTTCCGCGGCCAGCTCGGCTTCTCGATTTCGTTTCTCGAGGAAATGTGGTCGCGCAATCTCGCCAATGTGATGATGTCGCCGCTGCGCCCGGTCGAATTCATCTGTTCGCTGATGATCATGAGCATTATCCGGCTGTCCATCGGCATGGTGCCGGTGACGCTGATGGCGTTCTTCTTTTTCGGCTTCAATCTGTGGTCGCTCGGGTTTGCGCTCGCAGCCTTCTTCGCCAATCTGATATTGACGTCATGGTCGATCGGAATTTTCGTCGCCGGGCTCTTGCTGCGTAACGGCATGGGCGCCGAGAGCATGGCCTGGACCATCATGTTTCTGTTCCTGCCGCTCACCTGCGTCTATTACCCGGTGGCGGTCTTGCCGCATTGGCTGCAATACGTCGCCTGGTCGCTGCCGCCGACTTATGTGTTCGAAGGCATGCGCGCGCTGCTGATCGATCACGTGTTCCGCGCCGACCTGATGCTCGAGGCGCTGGCGTTCAATGTCGTGTTGTTTGCCGCAGCGTCCGTCGCCTTCCTCAAATTGCTGCAGAGCGCGCGCGTGCACGGCTCGCTGTTGCAGACCGGCGAGTAGGCCGGAAAATCCGGTTGAATTCCGCGCTTGGATTGAAAGTTCCGGGTGGTAACCGGACGCCAACAACTTATCTGTCATGTTGACGCCATGACCGAAAAACGACACTCTGCTGCGGTGCAGCAAGGGCCGGGGACTAAGTCGATGCCGATCGGAGAATTCGACGGGGCGGCAACGCTGCCCGGTGACAGCGCCGCTTTGTTGTCGACGCCGATGTACTGGCTCTACGAGATGGGCCACGCCGCGCTCGATCCGGCGCGCGCGATGGCCGACGCCACCAAACTGTTCTTCAAGAATCCCGCCAATCCTCTCGCCCATACCACCTACGGCAAGTCAGTCGCCGCAGCGGCCGAACTGTTCGAGCGCTCGACGCGTATTTACGGCCGGCCCGAGTGGCATCTCGATTCGACCACCGTCGGCGGCGAGCGCGTACCCGTCCATATCAACACCGTGTGGGAAAGGCCGTTCTGCCGGCTGCTGCATTTCCAGCGTACGTTCGCGCATGTGCCGCGCCGCCCGCAACCGAAACTGCTGATCGTCGCGCCGATGTCGGGCCATCACGCGACGCTGCTGCGCGGCACGGTCGAGGCATTCCTGCCCAATCACGACGTCTATATCACCGACTGGCGCAACGCCCGCTCGATTCCGGTGGCGGAAGGCCGCTTCGATCTCGACGATTACATCGATTACCTGATTTCCATTCTGCATTTTCTTGGCGGCGACGCGCATGTGATCGCGGTGTGCCAGCCCTCGGTGCCGGTGCTTGCCGCGGTCGCGCTGATGGAGGCCGACAAGGATCCTTACGTGCCGCATTCGATGGTGCTGATGGGCGGGCCGATCGACACGCGCGTCAATCCGAACGCGGTCAACAAGCTCGCGCAAGACCGCGGGCTCGAATGGTTTCGTACGCATGTCATCACCAAGGTGCCGTTCCCGCACACCGGCTTCATGCGCGACGTGTATCCCGGATTCTTGCAGTTGCATGGATTCATGAGCATGAATCTCGACCGCCATCTGGAGGCGCATCGCAATCTGTTCCTCAATCTGGTCAAGGGCGATGGCGATTCGGCCCAGAAGCACCGCGAATTCTACGACGAATATCTCGCGGTCATGGATCTCACCGCCGAGTTCTATCTGCAGACAGTCGACACCGTGTTCATCCGTCACGCGCTGCCGAAAGGCGAAATGACCCATCGCTATCGCACGATCGATCCGTCGTTCATCAAGCGCGTCGCGCTGATGACGGTGGAAGGCGAGCACGATGACATTTCCGCGGTCGGGCAGACGGAAGCCGCGCATCGTCTGTGTCCGAACATCCCCGCCGACGACAAGGTGCATTACGTGCAGTCCGGCGTAGGGCACTATGGCGTGTTCAACGGCTCGCGCTTCCGCGCCGAGATCGCGCCGCGCATCGCCGATTTTGCGCTCTCGCGCAACGGGCAGGGACGCGGCGGACGTAAAGGCAACGGCGCGCAGCCCGCGGCTGCAAATGCGGCCGGCGCCGGGCACTGATCGCAACGGCCGGCGCCCGCTCAGCGCCGTTTGTTTTGTGACAATCGGTAAACCCTTGCGTCGGCGTATTTATTGGCCGCGCGAAAGCGCGTTGCAGGGCTCGCCGAATATGGCAGTATTTCAACCGGCCTTTTCCAATCGGGCGATTCGGATGCCTCTGCGCGCACTGCTTTACCGCCGGCCGAGCGAGCCTTCCGACATCAGCGTCGCGTTCGAACGCGAGGTTTATCTGGTGCGTGTTCGCCGCCACCGGCAGGCGCGCCGCTATACGCTGCGCATTCATTCCGTCACGCGCGAGGTGGTGCTCACCATGCCGCCGCGCGGCAGCCTGAAGGAAGCGCGCGCGTTCGCCCACAAGAACGGGGGCTGGATCGCGGCGCGGCTCGGACGGCTGCCGGAGCCGGCGCCTTTTGCGCATGGCACGGTGCTGCCGCTGCGCGGGCTCGACCACCGCATCGAGCATCGCCCGGACAAGCGCGGCACCGTATGGATCGAGACCGGCACGTCGGGCGAGCGTCTGCTCTGCGTTGCCGGCGCGGCGCCGCATGTGGCGCGGCGGGTTTCCGATTATCTCAAGCGCGAGGCCAAGAGCGACCTCGAGGCCGCCAGCCGGCTCGCCGCCGAGCGGCTTGGCGTTACGCTCAAGCGCGTTTCGATCCGCGACCAATCGAGCCGCTGGGGCTCGTGCTCGACCACGGGCGTCGTATCCTATTCGTGGCGGCTGATCTTTGCGCCGCCGCACGTTCTCGACTATCTGGCGGCGCATGAGATCGCGCATCTGGTCGAGATGAACCACTCGCCGCGCTTCTGGCGGCTGGTCGAACGCATCGACCCGGATTTCAGGCGCGCCAAAACCTGGCTCGACGCGTATGGCAGCGAGCTGCATCGCTATGGGTTGCAGGGCGAACGGCGCTAGCATCGGCGCGCAGTTGCCAAAGGCGTGGATGCCCGGCACAAGGCCGGGCATGACGACATCGTGCCCCCCGGCAAAACAGTAATGCTCCGTCCCGGCACGTTTGCGCTCACGGCTTTGCTGGCGGGATTGAGCGCGTTCGGCCCGCTCACCACGGACATGTATCTGCCGTCGCTGCCCGACATCGCGCATCGGCTCTCGGCCTCGACCGCGCAGGTGCAATTCACCATTTCCGCCTACTTGATCGGCTTCGCAATCGGACAAATCATCTACGGCCCCTTGTCCGACCGGCACGGCCGCAAGCCGGTGCTGCTGGCCGCGGTCGCTCTCTATTGCGCGGCGAGCGCGGCTTGCGCGCTGTCGACTTCCATTCACATGCTGATCGCCGCGCGTGCCTTGCAGGCGCTCGGCGGCTCGGGCGGCATCGTGCTGGCGCGCGCCATCGTGCGCGATCTTTATTCGGGCGCGCGGGCGGGACGCGAATTGTCGGTGATCGGCGCGGTCATGGCGCTGGCGCCGGTGCTGGCGCCAATCGCCGGCGGCCTGTTGCAGACCGGCTTTGGCTGGCGATCGGTATTTTTCACGCTGGTTGCAGCCGGCATGGCGGGCGCTGCAATCGTCTTTCTGCTGCTGCCGGAAACGCTGGCCAAGCGCGCGGCTGAACCGATTTCGGCTGTCTCGATTGCGAAGTCCTACGGCGTGCTCGTGCGCAATCCGGGTTATCTCGCTTACATGGGTCTCGCCGCCACCAGTTATGCAGGTCTCTTCGCCTGGATCTCGGGCGCGTCCTTTGTGTTGCAGGATCTCTACGGACTGTCGGCCTTTGCGTTTGGGTTTGCGTTCGCGTTCGGTTCGGTCGGCTACATGACCGGCTCGACGCTGTCGGCGCGGCTCGCGCACCGCGTCGGTTTAGATGGCATCTTAGGCATTGGCGGCTGCGCGGTGGCGGCTGGCGGGCTGGCGATGGCGGGAGCGGTGGCGCTCGGGCTCATCTCGGCCGCTTCGCTGGTCGTGCCCGTCGCGATTTATCTCGCCGGCATGGGCATGGTGCTGCCGCAGTCGATTGCCGGCGCGATGTCGCCGTTTCCCGAACGCGCGGGTGCGGCCTCGTCGCTCTTTGGTTTCGTGCAGCAAAGCGTTGCTGCGATCGTCGGCGCGCTGGTCGGCGTCATGCTCGGCAAAACCGCATGGCCGCTCGCCGTCGGCGTGGCGGTTGCCGGATGTGCGACGCTTGCATTGTGGATCGTGACTCGCGGCGCGCGCGCCCGCATCGCCAAGCACTGATTTAAATTCTATCGCCCGCCGAAAAGATTATTCAGCAGCCAGCCGTCGAGGCTACCGCTGCCGTCGGTCGCGCGTGCGTTCGCCGAGACTGGCTGCACCGGCGCGGGCGGCAGCGGATGGTCGGAGGCGGGCTCGGGCCCGGAATTGCCGCCGAACAAATTGCTGAACAGGCCGCCGCCCGGCGCGCCGGGCAGGCTCGCGACCGGAACGCCCTGATGCGCCTCGCGCATGAAGCGACTCCATATGTCGACCGGCAGGCTGCCGCCGGTGACGTGCTTGGTCGGCGTGCCGTCATCATTGCCGAGCCAGACGCCGGTGACGAGACGGGCGGTGTAGCCAATGAACCAGGCGTCGCGGAAATCTTGGGATGTGCCGGTCTTGCCGGCGGCCGGCCAGCCGGGCAACTGCGCCCTGCGCGCGGTGCCGATGGTCAGCGTCTGCGCCATCATCTCATTCATCATCGCAACGTAACGTGCATCGATGATACGACCGAGCGGCACATCATTGCGTGCGTAGAGCAGCTTGCCTTTGCTGTCGGCGATGCTCTCGATCACATGCGGCATCACCGCATAGCCGCCATTCGCAAAGGGCGCGTAGGCGCCGGTGAGTTCGAGCACGGAGACTTCCGAGGTGCCGAGCGCGATCGAGGCGTTGGGCTCCAGATGCGAGGCGATGCCGAGCCGGTGCGCGGTGCGGATGACGTTGGCCGGGCCGAATTCCAGAGTCAGGCGGACGGAGACGGTATTGAGCGAGAGCGCCAGCGCCTTCGAGAGGGGGACCTGCCCGTAATATTCGTGGCCGTAGTTTTCCGGCCGCCAGTTCTTGACCTTGATCGGCGCGTCCTCGCGCACGCTGTCCGGAGTGAGACCGTGTTCGAGCGCGGTGAGATAGACGAATGGCTTGAAGGCCGAGCCCGGCTGGCGCTTGGCGGCAACCGCGCGGTTGAACTGGCTGTCGGCGTAGTCGCGGCCGCCGACCAAAGCGCGTACCGCGCCGTCCGGCGTCATGGCCACCAGCGCGCCCTGACTTACATGGCCCTTGGCGCCCTTGAGCTTCAATTCGTCGGCGAGCGCTTTCTCGGCGTCGGCCTGCAAGCCGGCGTCGATGGTGGTGCGTACCGTGATGTCCTCGTCGACATGGCCGAGCACGTCGTTGACCGCGTCCATCACCCAGTCGGCTACATAGTTGCTGCCGCCGCCTCCGGCTTGCGCCACGATGTGCGGCGGATGCGCGAGCGCCGCGCGTTCACTCGAGCCGGTGATGAAATGAAGATCGGCCATGGCGTTGAGCACGGCGTGCGCGCGTTTCTCGGCTGCATTGAAGTTGCGCGTCGGCGCGAGCCGCGACGGCGATTTCACCAGCCCCGCGAGCATCGCCGCTTCTGGCAGTGAAATACGACGCGCGGATTTTCCGAAGTAGCGTTGCGAGGCCTGCTCGATGCCGTAGGCGCCGGAGCCAAAATAGACGCGATTGAGATAGAGCTCCAGAATCTGCGTCTTGGAGAATTTGCGCTCGAGCCACAGCGCCAGCAGCATCTCCTGCAGCTTGCGATGGATGGTGCGCTCTTGCGTGAGAAAAAGATTTTTGGCGAGCTGCTGCGTGATGGTGGAGCCGCCCTGGCTCACGCCGCGATGCAGGATATTGGCGAAAAGCGCGCGCGCGATGCCGTAGGGATCGACGCCGTAATGGTCGTAGAAGCGCCGATCCTCGATGGCGACGAAGGCACGAGGAACGTAGCTCGGCATCTCCTTGAGCGCCACATCCGCGCCGGCCATGTCGCCGCGGGTGGCAAAGGTCTTGCCCCGATCGTCGACGATCTGGATCGAGGGCGGCCGCTTGGGAATTTCCAGTGACTGGATCGGCGGCAGATGCGCGCCGGTCCATGCGAGCGTGCCGGCGGCGCCGATGACGAGCCACAGGCCGAGCACCACGCCCCAATAAATCAGCCGGCCGAAGAACGGGCGCTGAGCCTTTCGCTTTTTGCGCTTGCGCCGTTTCGATGACGCGCCACTGCCCGCGCGGTCGCCCGCCGTGACGCGCAATTCGGGGCCGCCGCCGAAGCTCGGCTCCCGGCGCGCCCGCGATTGTCCCCGTCCCCACGCCATTGAACGACCCGACCGCAATAACCTAGCGCCAGCAAGCGGCGCCGGTTCCCGTGGCCACGCTAAGGGGGGGCGGTTTAAGGGCTCGTTAAGGGGCAGTTTCCCCCATTGGCAGCCTGTTTGTCGGCGTGTCCCGCGACAACGCTGTTCATTGCAACCACGCGCTCCCTCACGCTAAACTTTGCAATCCAGCCGGTTCGGGAACCAACCCGGCGGCGACCGGGAATTCCATGGGAGGAGCGAGACCATGCTTCATCGAGCAGCAATAACGGCGGCTGTGGCGGCGGGGGCGTTCGCCTTCGCGAGCGCCGGCGCGCAAGCCGATACCTGCGGCACCATCCAGCTCGGCGCCGCGGTGTCGGCGACCGGCATCTATGCCGCCAACGGCAAGAACACGAAGAACGGCTACGAATTCGCGGCCAAGAAGATCAACGACGCCGGCGGCGTGACGATCGGCGGCAAGTGCTATCACCTCGCCATCAAATATTACGACGACGAGTCGACGCCGGCACGCGCCGCGCAACTGGTCGAGCGGCTGATCGACCAGGACAAGATCCAATACGTGCTCGGTCCCTACGGCTCGCCGTTGACCAAGGCGATCCTGCCGGTCACGGAAAAATACAAGACCCCGGTTGTGCAGGGCGAGGCCGCCTCGAACTCGCTGTTCACGCAGGGCTATAAATATCATTTCGGCATCATCGCCACGTCGAACAAGTATTTGACGCCGGTGATCGACATGGCGGCCGACATCGCCAAGAAGGCAGGCAAGAAGCCTTCCGATGTCAAGATCGCGATGATCTATCAGGACGACGCCTTTTCGCTCGACGTTCGCCAGGGCGTCGTCGACGAGATGAAAAAGCAGGGCATGAAGGCGGCGATCGACGATCGCATGCCAAAGGACTTGAACGACATCACCGGCTTCCTCACCAAGGTGAAGGCGATCAAGGCCGACGTGCTGATCGTCTCCGGTCACGAAAAGGGTGCGGTGACCGCCGCGCGCCAGATGGGTTCGATGCAGATCCAGGTGCCGATCGTCGGTGTGACCCATTGCGAATCGGCCAAGATCACCATGGATTTTCCGAAAGTGTCCGAGGGCTTCGTGTGCCCGACGCAATGGGACGAAACCATGAAGGCAAGCGACCCGCTGTTCGGCAGCGCGGCCAACTTCAACACCGAGATCAAGGCCGCTTACGGCTACAAGGTCGTGCCTTATCAGGTCGCGCAGGGCGCTGCCGCGGTTTACGTGTGGTCCGATGCGTTCAAGCGGGCCCAATCGCTCGACAAGGAGAAGGTGCGCGACGCACTGACCAAGACCGACATGAAGACCTTCTTCGGCGGCATCAAATTCGCCGCCGACGGCAGCAATCCGGGCAAGGACATCATCCTGCGCCAGATTCAGGACGGCAAATACAAGGTCGTCTGGCCGCTCGATGTCGCCGCCGCCAAGCTGAACTTTCCGCGTAACGCAAGTTATTGAGACGCAATCCGGAAGCGGGCGATTTCCTCGCCCGCTTCCGTGCCTGATCGGGGCGGCGGCCGGCGAGCGCGTTGCGCCGGTCGCGCTCATCCCGGCTTGATGGCCCGTTCTCGAGCGAGAAAATCCGGATGGATCATGTTCTGAGCAACCTGTCGATCCTCGATGCGGCGCCGGTGCTCAATCTCGGGCTGCTGATCGACGGACTGCTGATCGGCTCGATCTTCGCGCTCGCCGCCTACGGCCTCGCGCTGGTCTGGGGCGTGATGAGCGTGAAGAATCTCGCGCAGGGCGACTTCATCATGATCGGCGGTTATCTCGCCTGGGGGCTGGGCCGCCACGGCATCAACCCGCTGTTCGGCGTGCCGCTCGGGTTCATCCTGCTGTGGTGCATCGGCTGGGTGATCTACCGCACCGTGGTCAGCAAGGTCATTTCGCGCGATCTGTTCACATCCTTGCTTGCCACCTTCGGCGTCGCCATTGTCATCCAGCAGACGCTCAACCTGCTGTTTGGTCCCGACACCCAGTCGGCGCAGGCGCATCTGCCGACCTGGCAGTTCGCCGGCGGACTGATCACCGTTTCCGCCGCGCGCCTGATCGGCTTCGTCATGGCGGCGATCCTGGCGCTGTGCGTTGTCGTCTTCATGAAAATGAGCCGCATGGGGCAGGCAATCCGCGCCACGGCGCAGGACCCGCGCGCCGCGCGCGTCCTCGGCATCGACACCGGGAAAATTTACGCGTTCACCTTTTGCCTGAATGCTGCGATCTGCGGCGCAGCCGGCGCGCTCGTCGCCATCGTCTGGAACGTGCAGCCGTTTTACGGGACGACCTATTCGATCCGGCTGTTCGTGATCGTCACCGCCGCCGGCATCGGCAACCTGCCGGGGGTTATCGCCGCCGGTTACGGCATGGGTGTGTTCGAGCAGTTCGGCGGCTTTGTGTTCGGCGCCGAATATCAGCAGGCGCTGATCGTTCTGTTGCTGCTGGGCGTGCTGACGGTGCGTCAATTGCAGTACCGTCGTTTCCGGCAGGCCGTGCAATGAGCCTTTCATCGCGCCAGTCGCTGCCGCTCTGGCTGATCTTGCCGGCGGGGCTGATCGCCCCGTTTGCCTTTCCGACCTACAGCAACGAGATCGCGGTGCTGTGGCTGATGATCCTGTTCGCCTCGACCTGGGACATTCTGGGCGGGCAGATGGGCTACAACTCGCTCGGCAATATCTTCTTCTTCGGCGCCGGCATGTACATCTGCGCCGTCGTGCAGATCGGGCTTTATTACGACGTCGGGATGTACACCTCGGGCGCCCGTACGACCCACATCGCCTTCACCAGCGCGCAATATTTTACCGGGTTCTCGGTCGGTCTGGTGGTCGCCGGTGTCGGTTGCGCGGTCCTTGCGATCGCCGCCGGCTGGGTCTTGTTCGGACTGCGCGGTCCCTATTTCGCCATCGGCACGCTCGGCCTTGCGATCGCGGCGGCCGAACTGGTTTCGTCGTGGGAATGGCTCGGCGCTGCCGGCGGCATCGCGATGCCGGTGTTTCCGGGCGGGCCGCATGCGGAGAAACTGTTTTTCTATTTCCTGCTGTTCGCGCTGACCTTCGCGCTGCTGGTGTTCCTCAGATGGCTCTATTCGACGAATTTCGGGCTGGCGCTCAACGCCATCCGTGACGACGAGGAAAAAGCCGAGGCGATGGGTCTGCATACCCGTCGCTACAAGCGCACCGCCTGGGCGATTTCAGCGGTCTTTCTCGGTATCTCCGGCGCGATCTTCGCCAACATGACCGGCTTCATCGACCCGCGCGACATCGCATTCCCGACCACGACCTTCAATATCTTCATGGTCATCATGGTGCTGCTCGGCGGCAAAGGCACGCTGTGGGGACCGGTCATCGGCGCGGTCGTGTTCCACACCATCAAGGAAGTGACCTGGACATACTTCCTCGGCTGGCAGTTCGTTTTGCTGGGCCTGGTGATCGTCATCACCATTGTCTATTTCCAGCAGGGCATCGCCGGCTGGCTGATGGAAAAATATCCGGCCTGGTTTTCCGGGGACGATCCGTTGCCACCGGAGTCGAGGGCGAAACCCGCGCGCGCGATTCCGCCGGGACTGGCTTCGCAGCCGGAAGGCGCCGAATGAGCGCGCCCATCATCGAACTGGAGAACGTGACGAAGTCCTATGGCGGCGTCGTCGCCAATCACGCCGTCTCGCTCAGCGTGCCGCGCGGGGGCATCACCGGGCTGATCGGTCCCAACGGTTCCGGCAAGACCACGCTGTTTAATTCCATTGTCGGCTACCACCCGATCGACGCCGGCTCCATCCGCTTCGAGGGCCGGGAGATCTCGCAGCTGCGCGTCCAGGAGATCGCGCGGCTTGGCATGCTGCGCACGTTCCAGACCACGCGTATCTTCGGCAAGATGACCTGCATGCAGAACATGCTGATCTCTATTCCGCACCGCAAGGCGAGCCTGCGCGACATGTTCTCCAATGAGCGGCGCGATATCGCTGAGCGCGCCGAGCATCTGCTGGCCTTCGTCGGCCTTTACGAAAAGCGCACGCTGCGCGCCGGTGTCCTGTCGTTCGGGCAGCAAAAGCTGCTGGAGTTCGCCATGGCGCTGATGAACGAACCGACCGTGCTGCTGCTCGACGAGCCGACCGCCGGCATCAATCCGACGCTCATCAACGGCCTGCTCGACCGCCTCAAGCGCGCCAATACCGAATTCGGGATCACGCTGTTCATCATCGAGCACAACATGCGCGTGATCATGAATATGGCGAGCAAGATCTATTGCCTCGCGCATGGTGAGATGCTGGCCGAAGGCGAGCCCGGTGAAATCCAGCGCGACCAGCGCGTCATCGACGCCTATCTGGGAGCCACGTGATGGCGAGTGCCGAGCGGGCGGGTGGCGGCTTTCACGGCGGCGTGGCGCCGGCGATTTCGGTCGACGAAGTGGCGCGCCAGGCGCTGGAAATCGCGCGCGACGTCAGCGTCGCGGAGCTTGACGCGCTCGCCGGCAACAAGCCGCATCTGCGCATCGACGATCTGCGCGCGGGCTACGGGCAGATGGAGATTCTGCACGGGCTCAATCTGCGCGTCGGCCACGGGCAGTCGCTGTGCCTGATCGGCCCCAACGGCGCCGGCAAATCGACGGTGCTGCATTCGATCTTCGGCTTCACCACGGTCTATTCCGGCGCCATCTCGACCGAACGCGACGGCGCGCGCCTCGACGTGACGGGGCTTTCGTCGAACGAGAAACTGCGCAGCGGCGGCATCGCTTACATCCTGCAGGACAAGTCGGTGTTTCCCGGCATGACGGTGGAAGAAAATTTATGGATGGGCGGCTATCTGATGAACCACACCGCGCAGGCAAAAATCGCTGCCGAGCGCGTGTTCGACAAATATCCGCGGCTGGCCGCGCGCCGCAAGCATGCGGCCAAGGTGCTCTCCGGCGGCGAGCGGCGCCTGCTCGAGATTTCCCGCGCGCTGGTCATGGACCCGCAGATACTGCTGGTGGACGAACCCTCGATCGGACTCGAACCCAGGTTTATCGACGCGGTTTTTGAAATTCTCCACGACCTCCAACACAAGGATGGCAAGACCATCGTGATCGTCGAGCAGAACGCCAAGAAGGGACTGGAGTTCGCCGACATCGGCTATGTGCTGGTGTCCGGCAAGCTGGCGTTGGCGGGCAAGGCGAAAGACCTGCTGGTCAATCCGGATGTGAGCCGGCTGTTCCTGGGCGGTTAGCACGCGTTCGGTGCGCTCCCTCTCCCCGTTGGGGAGAGGGTTGGGGTGAGGGGGTCTGGGACTCTCGTTAGTCCGTGACCCCTCACCCGCCGCGCTTCGCGCGTCGACCTCTCCCTATGGGAGAGGTGAGGCCAGGCCGCTCAACACTATTTAGCTCTTCGCCTGCTTGCTCTCACCGGTCGCAAACAGCGCGATCAACGCGCGCTTGATCGCGGCCTGGCGCGTCGGCGAGGTGATCTGCGCGCCCATCAAATCGGTGACGTAAAAAACGTCGACCACGCGCTCGCCGAACGTCGCGACGTGGGCCGAGGCGATGTTGAGGTTGAGCTTGGACAGGCTCGCCGTCAGCTCGTAGAGCAGGCCGGTGCGATCGAGGCCGGTGATCTCGACCATCGTGTAGCGGTGCGACCACTGGTTGTTGATGACGACCGTCGGCTCCAGCGCGAAGGCCTTGATCCGGCCCTTGGGAGGGCTGCGCTTGGTGACAATGTCGGGCAGGCGCAATTCGCCGCGCAGCGCTTTTTCGATCGAGTCGGCGATGCGGCCGGCGCGCCGCTCTTCGTCCTCGTCGCGCTCGAATTCGCGCGACAGGGAGATGGTGTCGAGCGCGCGCCCGTCGGTGGTGGTGTAGATCTGCGCGTCCACGATATTGGCGCCGGCCATCGCGCAGGCGCCGGCGATGATCGACAGGAGCCAGGGATGATCCGGCGCCAGCACAGTGAGTTCGGTCACCGCGCGTTCGGCATCGAAGGCAACCGTCGTTGCGAGCGATTTGCGGGCGTCTTCGGCGGCTGCGACGAAGCTCGCATGCACGAGCTTGTGCGGCAGATCGACCTTGAGCCAATAGGCTGGATAAAGATGCGCGATGTAGATCTCCAGCCGCTCGGCGGTCCAGCCTTTGAAGGCGGCGCGGAATTCGGCCTGCGCGGTCGCCACGCGCTGGGCGCGGTTGACCTCGGAGAAGCCGCCGGTGAGCACCGGCTCGGTTTCGTAATAGAGCGTGCGCAGCAGTTGCGACTTCCAGCCGTTCCACACGCCGGGGCCGACGGCGCGGATGTCCGCGGTGGTGAGGATGGTCAGCAGCTTGAGCCGCTCGGCCGATTGCACGGTCGCCGCGAAGTTCTCGATGGTCTTGCGGTCTGACAGGTCGCGCGACTGCGCGACGCTCGACATGACCAGGTGATTTTCGATCAGCCAAGCGATGGTTTCAGTGTCGGTCGCGGAGAAGCCGAACCGGGGGCAGAGGCGGCGCGCCACGCGCGCGCCCGCGATTGAATGATCCTCGAGGCGGCCCTTGGCGATGTCGTGCAGGAACATCGTGACGTAGATCACGGTTCGATTGCCGGGCAGCAGCTTGTGGAATAGCTCGCTGGCGAGCGGCGTGTCGCCGCCGTCACGCTCGATCTCCGCCAGAACGCCGATGCAGCGCAGCAGGTGCTCGTCCACGGTATAGTGGTGATACATATTGAACTGCATCATGGCGACGATCTTGCCGAAGGCCGGCACGAATTTGCCGAGCACGCCCGCTTCGTTCATCCGCCGCAGCACGGTTTCCGGATCGTTCCTGGAGGTGAGGATTTCCAGAAACAGCGCGTTGGCTTCCTCGTTGTCGCGCAATTTGCCGTCGATCGATTTGAGGGAGCGCGTGACGGCGCGCATGGCGTCCGGGTGGAAGGCGAGATTGTGCTTCTGCGCCAGATAAAAAATACGGATCAGATTGACCGGGTCGCGCTTGAACACGTTGGCCTGCGCAAGCCGGATGCGGTTCTTGTCGACGAGAAAATCGGCGCTCTCGGCGAGTTTGCGGCGTTTGACGGGGCGGACCATCGCCATCAAGCGGCTCAGAACAGGCACGCTCTTGGCGTGGCTGTTTTCCAGCTCGGCGCACAGGATGGCGGTGAGATCTCCGACATCCTTGGCGATCAGGAAGTAGTGCTTCATGAAGCGCTCGACGTCGCGCAGGCCCGGATGCGCGGTGTAGCCGAGCCGCACTGCGATCTCGCGCTGGATGTCGAACGAGAGGCGCTCCTCGGCGCGGCCGGTGATGAAGTGCATGTGGCAGCGCACCGACCAGAGGAAATCCTCGCAGGCGCGGAAGCGCTGGTATTCCGGCTTGTCGAACACGCCGCGCTTGATTAGTTCATCCGGCTCGCGCACGCGGTAAACGTATTTCGCGATCCAGAACAATGTATGGAGATCGCGCAGGCCGCCTTTGCCGTCCTTGACGTTCGGCTCGACCAGATAGCGCGATTGGCCGGCGTGGCGGATGCGGTCCTCGCGTTCCGCCAGTTTGGCGGCGACGAATTGCGCGGCGGTGTTGCGCACCACCTCGTCGTCGAAACGCTTCTGCAATTCGTCGAACAGCGCGCGGTCGCCGAGCAGGAAGCGTGCTTCCAGAATGGCGGTGCGGATCGTCATGTCCGCCTTCGCCTGGCGGATACATTCATTCACCGAGCGGGTGGCGTGGCCGACCTTGAGGCCGGTATCCCACAGGCAATAGAGGATCGTTTCCGCGACCTGTTCGCCCCAGGCGGTCTGCTTGTAAGGCAACACGAACAACAGATCGATGTCGGAGCCGGGCGCCTGCAATCCGCGGCCGTAGCCGCCGGTCGCGACCACCGCCATGCGCTCCGTCTCGGACGGATTCTGCGAGGGATACATATGCTTGCGCGCGAAATCGAACAGCATGCGGATGATGTCGTCTTCCAGCCGGCAGATGCGTTCGGCGCAGCGCCGGCCGTGACGATCCTTGAGCAGCAATTGCTCGGCCTTGGCGCGGCCCGCGATGAGTGCCGCCTTCAGCCGCTGCGCGACCGCCGTGCGCAGCTCGCGCTCATTGCTGCGCTGCCCCGCGGCAAGCTTTTCCAGGTCGGCCGCCACCGCGCGCGTATCGATCAACTCGCCGGCGCCTTTCGGCGGCGATCCGGTGGGCGCGCGTGTGTCGTGTTCGAGGGCGAGCGAAGCCATGGTGCATTTCGGATAGCGGAGGCGGCGCGCCGAGTCACCACCCCGCCGCGAAAGATAGTCGGGGAGGGCCGAAAGCGCCTAAAATTCGGACACCCGGTGACAGGGTGACGGCCAGCGCGGACTGTGGTTCCCTGCTGGCCGGATCGACAAAAAACAAGAGCCGGGAGGAATTCAATGCGGATGTTCCAGGTCTGCGTCTGCGGCCAGCCTTTGCAATGCAACGAGCAGCCGACGCCCGAGCCAAAGGGCTCGGAGGTGCTGCTCAAGATGCTGGCCGCCGGCGTCTGCCATTCCGACCTGCATCTCGCCGACGGCTGGTTCGATCTCGGCGGTGGCAAGAAGCTGAGCCTGCAGGAGCGCGGCATGAAGCTGCCGGTCACGCTCGGCCACGAAAATGTCGGCGAGGTGGTGGCGCTCGGGCCGGACGCGAAAGGCGTCAAGGTCGGACAGCGCATGCTGGCCAACCCCTGGATCGGCTGCGGCACCTGCGCTGCGTGTCTGCGCGGCGACGACAATCTGTGTCGCGCCATGCGCAGCCTCGGCGTCTTCACCAATGGCGGATATGCGACGCACATGATCGTGCCGCATCCGCGCTATCTGCACGACATCGGCGATCTGCCGCCGGAGCGCGCGGCGCCGCTCGCCTGCTCGGGCGTCACGACATTCGGCGCTCTCAAGAAGGTGCCGACGCTGAAGACCGAGCCGACGGTGATCATCGGCGCCGGCGGCCTCGGGCTGATGTGTCTGTCGCTGCATCAGAAGATGGGCGGCCACTCGGCCATCGTCGTTGATATCGACGACAGCAAGCTTGCCGCGGCCAAGAAGGCCGGTGCTAAAGCCACCGTCAACGGCAAGGCGGCGGATGCCGTGCAGCAGATCATGAAGCTGACCGATGAGGGCGCCGGCGCCTGGGCGGTGATCGATGTCGTCGGGTCCTCGGCGAGCGCGCGCATGGGCTATGACAGCCTGGTCAAGGGCGGCAAATACATCATCGTCGGGCTTTATGGCGGCGATCTCACGGTGTCGTTGCCGCCGATCCCGATGCGCGCAGCGACCATCCAGGGCTCCTATGTCGGCAGTCAGCATGAGATGAAGGAACTCATGGAGTTGGTGCGGGCGAAGGGCATGCCGGACGTGCCGGTGGCGACGCGTCCACTCGACGACGTCAACGCCGTGATGGACCAGTTGCGCGCCGGCAAGGTGGTCGGCCGCGTGGTGCTGACACCGGCGTGATAAAACTCAATCCGTCACCCTGAGGTGGCCGCCGAAGGCGGCCCTCGAAGGGCGACGGCCAGAGCGATTCCCGTCATCCTTCGAGGCGCGCAAGCGCGCGCACCTCAGGATGACGGCGAGAGTGCAAAGGAGCAAATCAATGGACGCCAATGAACTGCGCAGCCTTCAGGCGCCGATCAAGCAGCGCTACAAGGACGATCCGAAGGCCGCGGTCGTGACCTTGAAGGCGAAAGGCAGGCTCGACGACACCGCCATCGCCTGCAAGGTCGAGACCGGACGCGCGCTCGCCGCCGCGGGCTTACATCCGGCAACCGGCGGTTCCGGTCTCGAACTGTGCTCGGGCGACATGCTGCTGGAAGCGCTGGTCGCCTGCGCCGGCGTCACGTTGAAGGCAGTCGCGACGGCACTCGCCATTCCGCTCAGGTCGGGTGAGGTGTCGGCGGAAGGCGAACTCGATTTTCGCGGTACGCTCGGCGTCGCCAAGGATGCGCCGGTCGGCTTTGCGCAAATCCGTTTGCGCTTCGATCTCGACACCGACGCGGGGCAGGAGCAACTCGACCAGTTGCTCAAGCTCACCGAGCGCTATTGCGTGGTGTACCAGACGATCAAGAGCGGTCCGCCGGTTGAGGTGAGGCTCGCGCGCGTATAGCGAATGGTAATGCCCCCCGATCTTTATTTTGCGCTCACCCTCATCGTCAAAATGGCTGTCACCGCCGGCTTCGTGCTGGTGGCGACGATGACGGCCGAGCGCGCCGGCCCGCTCATCGGCGGGCTGGTGGCGACGCTGCCGATCAGCGCCGGCCCGGTCTATATTTTTCTGGCGCTCGACCATGACGCACATTTCATCGCGCACAGCGCGCTCGGCAGCCTGGTCGTCAATCCGATCAACGCGATGTACGCGGTGGCCTACGCGCTGCTGGCGCAGAAGCGTTCGCTCGCGGTCAGTCTCGGCGGCGCCTTCGCGATCTGGCTGGCGCTCTTCGTGGCGACCAGTGCCGTCGCCTGGACCCTTGTCTCGGCCATCGCGCTCAATGTCGTCCTGGTCGGCTTTGCATTCTGGCTGTCGACGCCGCTGCGCCACGCCCCCATGCCGCGCGTCGAGACGCGCTGGTACGACTATGTTCTGCGCTCAGGCATGGTGGCGCTCTTGGTCGGCACGGTTATCGCGCTCAGCTTCCGCATCGGGCCGCGCGCCAGCGGCAATCTGGCGGTGTTCCCGATCGTGCTGTCGAGCATCATCGTGATCCTGCACGCCAGGGTCGGCGGGCCGGCGACGGCGGCGGTGCTGGCGAATGCCGTGATCGGACTTGGCGGATTCGGGATTGCCGTCGTTGCGCTCAACCTGACCGCCGAGCGGCTCGGCTCGCCTTTGGCATTGGTGGTCGCGCTGTCGATATCGCTCGTCTGCAATCTGCTGCTTTACACCGTGCGCCAGCGCGCCACCGCCGCGTGACCACGATGTCGCCCACGACCTTCTTCCTGATCGGCCTGCTGCTGAAGATCGCGATGACGGCGGGCATCGTCGTTGCGGCCTCGGTGGTGGTCGAGCGCTCAGGACCCTTTATCGGCGCGCTGATTGCGGCGCTGCCGACGGCGGGCGGCGCGGCGCTGATCATTCTTGCCGTCGAGCATCCGCCGCAATTCATCGCCGCCAGCGCGGTCGGCAGTCTCGTGGCCAATGCCGCCGGCGCGGTGTTCGCGCTGACCTATGCCTGGCTCGCGCAGCGCCGTTCGTTGGCGGTGAGTTTGGGGGGCGCCTATGCCGTCTGGCTCGCGGCAGCGCTCCTCAGCCGTTTCGTCGACTGGACGATGACCAGCGCCGCGCTGCTCAATGCGGTTGTCTATCCGTTGGCGATCTATGCCGGCCGCAATTTCCGCGCCGAGGGCGCCGTCAAGCGCGTCGAGTTTACGTCGGCGGATCTCGCCTGGCGTGCCGGCGTGGTGACCTTGTGCGTGATCGTCGTCACGGGCTTGAGCAATTCGATCGGCTCGTATTTCTCCGGCGTGTTCGCGTTCTTTCCGGTGGCGATGGGATCGTTCTTCATCATTCTGCATCCGCGCATCGGCGGACGGGGCGCGGCGAGCGTCGCCGCCCATGTGCAGGCGCCGCTGATCGGACTGGCGCTGAGCTTCCTCGCCGTGCATTACCTGGCGGTGCCGCTCGGCGTGTGGTGGTCCTACGCGATCGGCTTGGGCATCGGGCTTGGCTGGAACGCGCTGCTGTGGCTTATCCGCCAACGCACGGCCGCGCGGTGATCGCCATATCATCCGTCGCGTCCTTTCTCGGCGGCTGGCTTGGCGCCGCGGCGCCATAGCCCTCGCGACGAGCGCGCCCAGTCGGCCACGCAGCGCTCGAGGTCCTTGAAGTTGCGGTGCATTTGATCGAGCGCGAAACCGACGGCAAAAAGGCGTTCCGTCG
>DATATS010000128.1:0-5144 GCA_036268675.1 Pseudolabrys sp. | reverse complement strand
CCCAACAAGCTATGGCCGCAATGGCGGCTTGCGGGCGACGAACTGGCGCAAGCCAAGCTCGACGCCACCTTGCTCGCGATCAAATGGCAGGAAGACGCCGGCATCGACATCGTGTGCGATGGCGAAATGTCGCGCCAGCATTTCGTGCACGGCTTTCTGGAATTCGTCGACGGCATCGACTTCGCCCACAAGGTCGAAATGGGAATCCGCGCCGACCGCTATAAGGCGATGGTGCCGGTGGTGCGCGGCGAACTGAAGCTCAAGGGCCGCGTTCATCAGGCCGAGATGCGGCATGCTCGCGCCCATACCAAACGCCAATTGAAGATCACGCTGCCGGGCCCGATGACGATTTCCGACACTGTCGCGGATTCGCATTATGGCGACAAAGTCAAAATGGCAATGGCCTTTGCCGGGCTATTGAATCAAGAGGCGCGCGCGCTGCAAGCCGACGGCGTCGATGTGATCCAGTTCGACGAACCGGCCTTCAACGTCTTCATGGACGAGGTCTCCGGCTGGGGCATCGAAGCATTGCATCGCGCCATCGACGGGCTGACCTGCAAGACCGCGGTGCATATTTGTTACGGCTACGGCATCAAGGCCAATATCGATTGGAAGAATTCGCTCGGCGAGGAGTGGCGGCAATACGAGAAGATTTTCCCGGCGCTGGCGAAAAGCCGCATCGGCCAGGTTTCGCTTGAAGCGATCCATTCACGCGTGCCGCTCAAGCTCTTGTCGCTGCTCACGGGCAAGGACGTGCTGATCGGCGTCATCGATGTCGCGACCGACACAGTCGAGACGCCCGAAGAAGTAGCGCAAGTGATCGGCGACGTGACTAAATTCGTGCCCAAGGAACGTATCGTCGCCTGCACCAATTGCGGTATGGCGCCGATGCGGCGCGAAGTGGCGCAAGCCAAACTGATGGCGCTGGGCGCTGGCGCCGCCTTGGCACGCAAGACGTTCGGCTAGCGCGACGCGCGTCCCATCACGTCCATCAATTCGGCGACCTTGCGGCGCTGGTCGGCCTTGTCGCCGCTTTTGATCGCGTGCGCGACACAGTGCGCCACATGATCGCGCAGGATCTCCTCTTCGACCCGGCGCAGCGCGGCGCGCACCGCGCCGATCTGCGTCACGATGTCGATGCAGTAGCGTTCGTCCGACACCATGCGCGCCAAGCCGCGCACCTGGCCCTCGATGCGTTTAAGCCGCTTGAGCGTGGACGCCTTGCCGTTCTTGACCATGTCCGTTATATACCCCCTGGGGGTATTAAAGGCAAGCAGCATGAGCGTGAGTGCCGATCATCACCATCCCGCGCCAACGGCAAGCGCGGCCGATCCCGTTTGCGGCATGAAGGTCGATTCCCACACCGCCAAGCATCGCGCCGAACACCGGGGCGAGACCTATTATTTCTGCTGCGCCGGCTGCAAAACAAAATTCATCGCCGATCCGCAGAAATATCTTGGCGCGCGCGCTCCCGAACCAGTGGCCGAAGGCGCGATCTACACCTGTCCCATGCATCCCGAGATCCGGCAGGCCGGCCCCGGCGCCTGCCCGATCTGCGGCATGGCGCTCGAACCCGAAATGCCGGACGCCGGCACGGGCCCCAATCCCGAGCTTGCCGACATGACGCGACGGTTCTGGATCGGCCTCGTTCTTGCAATTCCGGTAATGGTGCTCGACATGGGCGGCCACGTCACCGGCGTCCATTGGTTGGCGCCGGCGCTCTCGAACGACCTGCAATTTGTTTTCGCCACGCCGGTGGTGTTGTGGGCCGGCTGGCCGTTCTTCGTACGCGGCTACCGATCGCTGCTCACGCGCAACCTCAATATGTTCACGCTGATCGCGATGGGCACGGGCGTTGCCTATGTCTACAGCCTCATCGCCACCTTCGCGCCCGGCATTTTCCCGCCGGCTTTTCGCAGCCACGGTGTACCGGCGGTCTATTTTGAAGCCGCCAGCATGATCACCGTCCTGGTGCTCGTTGGCCAAGTGCTGGAACTGCGCGCCCGCGCCGCGACATCTGGCGCCATTCGAGCGCTGCTCGATCTCGCGCCGAAGAAAGCGCGGCGTTTACGCCCCGACGGCAGCGATGAGGACGTGTCCCTCGATGCCGTCGCGGTCGGAGATCGATTGCGCGTGCGTCCCGGCGACAAGGTGCCGGTCGATGGCAGCATCCTGGAGGGCCGTTCCTCGCTCGATGAATCGATGGTGACCGGCGAATCCATGCCGGTGACCAAGGACGCGGGCGCGCATGTCATCGGCGGCAGCATCAATGTGAGCGGAAGCTTCATCATGCGCGCCGACAAGGTCGGCCGCGATACGTTGCTGTCACAGATCGTACAGATGGTGGCAAGCGCGCAACGAAGCCGCGCGCCGATCCAGCGGCTGGCCGATCAGGTCGCGGCCTGGTTTGTCCCTGCGGTGATCGCGGTCGCTGTGATCGCGTTTGCGTCATGGGCGGTCTTCGGCCCCGAGCCGCGTTTTGCCTTTGGCCTGGTCGCCGCGGTGAGCGTGCTGATCATCGCCTGCCCCTGCGCGTTGGGTCTCGCCACGCCGATGTCGATCATGGTCGGGGTCGGCCGTGGCGCCCAGGAAGGCGTTCTGATCAAGGAGGCCGAGGCGCTGGAGCGCATGGAAAAAGTGGACACATTGGTGGTCGACAAGACCGGCACGCTGACCGAGGGCAAGCCGAGCGTTGTGGCGGTGACGCCGGCCGCCGGCTTCGACGAGATGCAAGTGGTCCGTTATGCCGCAAGCCTCGAGCGCGGCAGCGAACATCCGCTTGCGGCAGCGATCGTCACGGCCGCCGCCGATCGCAAGATCGCGCTTGCGCCGGTTGCCGGCTTCGACGCGCCGGTCGGCAAAGGCGTCAGCGGCACGGTTGATGGCAGGCTGCTCGCGCTCGGCAGCGCCAGGTTCCTCGCCGAACTCAATATCGATACCGCAGCGCTTGCCGGCGAAGCCGACCGGCTGCGCGAGGACGGCGCCAGTGCGATCTTTCTCGGCATTGACGGCAAGCTTGCCGGAGTCATCGCTGTTGCCGATCCGCTCAAGGCCTCGACGCAGCCGGCTCTGCAGGCGCTCAGCGCCGATGGCATTCGCGTAGTCATGCTGACCGGAGACAACCGCACGACGGCGCTCGCCATCGCCAAACGCCTCGGCATCGCGCTGGTGGAGGCCGATGTGCTGCCTGCGCAAAAAGCTCAAGTGGTCGAAAAGATGGCGAGTGACGGCCGCGTGGTGGCCATGGCCGGCGACGGCGTCAACGACGCGCCCGCGCTCGCCGCAGCCGCCGTCGGCATCGCCATGGGCACCGGCACGGATGTTGCCATCGAAAGCGCCGGCATCACGCTGCTCAAGGGCGATCTCACCGGCATCGTCAAGGCGCGCGCGCTATCGAAAGCCGTGATGCGTAATATCCGGCAGAACCTGCTGCTTGCCTTCATCTACAATGCCGCGGGGGTGCCCATCGCAGCCGGAGTGCTCTATCCGGCCTTCGGTCTGTTGCTTTCCCCGGTCATCGCGGCCGCTGCGATGGCACTTTCTTCCGTCGGCGTTGTCGGTAATGCATTGCGGTTACGCCGCGCGGCGCTCTAGAAGCCCACGCCGAGGTAACGCAGCAACGACAAAATGCCGAGGATGATGATGATCACGCGCACGATCTGCTTGGCTTGGCCTTTGATCGGCAGCAAATTGACAAGATAAAGCAGCAGGATGATGACGAGAAACGTAATCAGAATGCTGATAACCAGCCCCATGGCCGTCCCCTTTATGTTCGGCGTCGCATCGCGAGCGCGCGGCGCTATCATAGCGTGCGCCGCGCAAAGCGCCACGGTCAATCGGGGATAGCCGCGCGCGGTTTATCGGATGATCGCGTCGCTTACGCGATCGTCATCGTCGGTGACGAGGCCGCACTTCTTGTCGATCGATGCCTGGTGCAATTCGTTCAACTCGCCGCGCACCGTCAGGTAGTCCGTTTGATAGGCGACCGCGCTGACCAGTCGCCCAGCCGAGTCGGCGTCGGCTCGCGCCATCAACTGCCGCAATTCACGTTCTTCGGCGGCGGCTTTTTTATGCGCCTCCGCGAGAGCGTCGCAGGAATAGAGCGTGTATTTGCCGGGCGCCACGATCATGCCGGACATCGTATCGTCCGACATGGCGCACCCGGCGAGCAGGTTCAAAAACAGACCGGCGAACAGGACACCAGCCGCCGGCGCGCGCGACTTCCTCATTACGCTTATGCCATTCGCCATCGACAACCGCTGCACGCCATTTGTGGTCTTGGTGCGGACGCCCGGACTCGAACCGGGACGGGATTACTCCCAAGGGATTTTAAGTCCCTTGCGTCTACCATTCCGCCACGTCCGCGTGGCTCCTCGACACCGCGCCTCGCGCGGTTGGAAGTACCACGCGGAGCGGTCAGATTATTTGGCTAATAAGGAGCCCCAGACCGAATCCCAGTCCTTGCCAGCGGGGTCGGTCACGCGCCCGTCCTTCTCGTAGAATTTGTTGGGGATCTGGAACATGCCGATGAAGGTGCCGCCCTTCGGGCTCCAGGCCACATGCCGGCTACCGGCCGGACGCCATACGAATTCACCGGGTCCGACTTCGAGGCCGGCATCGGGCCCTTCTTGGTCCACGAGCGAGCCTTCCAGCACATAGGTCTGCTCGATGAGAACGTGCTCATGATCGGGCAACACGGCGCCGGGCTCCATCCGGATCAGCAGCGTGGCAATACCACTCGCGGGATCGACCAGCAGGGTTTTTCCCTCGCAGCCAGGAAACCGCAACTTCTGCCACGGCATGTCGTTCGGGCGCACGTGTCGCGAGCGCAGATCGTCGGCGTCGGCCTTTTTGGCGGCTGCTGTCATGGCGGTTCCTCCGTTGCTCGATTAACCCATCCTAGCGCAAATTCCGCTTGGCCGCGCCCTCAATCGCCGCCCTCGCGGATCGGCGGTACGAAAGCGAGACCGGTATCCCAAGGGAAATAGATCCAGGTGTCCTGAGATACTTCGGTGATGAAGGTGTCGACCAGCGGCCGGCCCATGGGCTTGGCATAGACGGTGGCGAAATGGGCGGCCGGCAGGATATCCCGCACCACGCGGGCGGTTTTTCCCGTGTCGACCAGGTCATCGACAATCAACACG
>DATATS010000127.1:0-21802 GCA_036268675.1 Pseudolabrys sp. | reverse complement strand
GCGCCGGCGCCCATGCGCGCGGCGACATCGACCATGGCGCCAATGACTTTCGGATGCTGCGCCATGCCGAGGTAGTCGTTGGAACACCAGATGACGACCTCGCGCTTGCCCTGCGGCGAATGCCAGACGGCGTGCGGAAATCGGCCGGCGATGCGCTCGAGATCGGCGAACACCCGGTAACGGCGTTCGTCGCGCAACCTTGCCAGCGCCGACGCAAAAAATGCCTTGTAATCCATAGGTTTCTTCTACCGCGCCGCCCGCACAGGCCCTTTTTTAGAAGGGTTCCAGGGGGTTTGTCGAGGCAAGATTGGCCCCATTCCAAAATGCCGCATCGGTCTCTGGGTTCCCGATCCGCACGCCCGGTTCGCGCGCCGGAATGACGGCTATCTGGCTGCGAACGCCGCCAGGTCGAGATGTCCGCGCAGCCCAGCCAACATGAGCGCCCCGATGTGAAGCTGCAGCGTGAATTCGCCCGACGCGATCAGCGCGCCGAGTTCAGCCGGCGTCACCGATTTGAGTTCGATGCCGGCTTCGGCCGGCGCATCGGCGGCGCGCGCTTCCGTCTCGACAAAGAATGAATGGACGCGGTTCGACAGCCTCGCCGTGCAGGGCGCGTAACTGCCGAGCGCGTGCACGGCCCTGGCCGGATAGCCGGTTTCTTCCATCAGTTCGCGCGCGCAAGCTTGCGCGGCGTCCTCGCCTTCGTCGACGAGCCCTGCCGGCAACTCCCAGGTGAAGCGCTCAAGCGCGGGCCGGTATTGCCGCACGATCGGGATGCGGCCCTCCGGCGTCGTGGCGACGATGGCGATGTAATCCTGCTGCGCGACCGCGTGATAAAGTTCGACCGGCGCGCCGGGAGAAAACTCCACCTCGCGCTCGATGATCGCCATCCACGGCGAAATCGTCGTGGTGCGGCGCGCTTTTATTTTCGGCCAATCTCCGGCCATGAGCGCTCAATCCCCCGTCAGGTTGCGCGCGCGGCTTGCGTCATGCTCACCGTGCCAGCCTTGCGCCGCAGCCAGGTGGTGGCGAAGGCGTAAAGATACCAGCGCAGATAGGACGGCAGCCATTTCAACACCTGGAAGCGGCTCGTCCCCTGGCTGCGCTCGAACCAATGGGCCGGGACCTCTCCGATGCGCCAGCCCAGCCGGTGGCACTTCACCAGGAGTTCGATGCTGTAGCAGAAGCCGCGATCCGATTCGATGGCGATGTCGTCCATCGCGCGCCGCGAGAACAACCGGAAACCGTTGCTGGCGTCGCGCGTCGGCAGGCGGCCGAGGTGATAGAGCGTGAAATTTCCGGCGCGCACCAGCACGGCCTTGAGCCAGGGGCAGCCGACCATGCTGCCGCCCGGCATGAAGCGGCTGGCGCAGACGATATCGTTGCCGGCCTCGCCCTGCCGTACCATCGCGTCGATGATGCCTGCATTGTAGTCGTCGTCCGCCGGCAGCACCATGGCGAACGGCGCGGTGCTTGCCTTGAAGCCGGAGAGCACCGCGCCATGCGCGCCGCGGCCCCGGTTGCGAACGAATTCGATTGTCAGTCCGGCGAATGCGTCGCGATGTTCGCGGATCGCCGGCAACGTGTCGTCGTCTTCGCGGTCGTAGCAGATCAATACGCGCCTTTCGCATGTCACCGCGCGCGCAATCGATTGCAGCGTGTTCCGGATGTTGGCGCCTTCGTTGTACACCGGAATGATAATGTCGAGACGCGGCACGCTCGCGGTCATGGCGCAGCCCTACAACACGCGCGGCACCGGCAATGGCGTGATCAATTGGCCGCGAAAGCCCTTGGCCTTGAGCTTGGGCGCCAATTCATCCGCGATATGCCAGGAGAAGATCACCGCGCAATCGGGCTGGTCGGAAAACAGCTTGGTCTCGTCCACCACAGGGATAGCTGTGCCGGGCATGCATTTGCCGATCTTGAGCGAACCGGGAATCTCGCAGACGTAGTCGATGATGCCCTCATCGAGCCCGACATAATTGACCAGCGTGCTCGCGCGCGACGGCGCGCTGATGCCGGCGATGCGCGCGCCTTTTTCCTTGAGGTCGCGCAGCATCGATAGCAGCCGCAGTTTCGAGAGCACGACGTCGCGGTTGAAGGCAGCAAGCCGCTTGGCGAGCGCTTCGCCGCGCGGCTCACCCGCCAGCATGCGGCGGACGCTGTCCTGCACGGTGTGCTTGCCTTTGCGGGCGGCGTAGACGCGGATCGAGCCGCCATGGCTCGGGATCGGCCGCGCATGGAAGACTTCAAGGTCGTGCATCTCCAGGAGATGCTTGAGGCTCGTCACCGAATAATAGCGCAGGTGCTCGTGATAGACGGTGTCGTATTGCAGTGTATCGATCAGGCCGATGAGGTAATGAGATTCCGAAATGAACACGCCGTCGTCCTTGAGCATCTCGACGATGCCGTCCACGATCGCATGCACGTCCTCGATGTGGGCAAAGCAGTTCGCCGCCGTCACGACGCTGGCCGGCCCATGCTCGCGCTTGACCTCGCGTGCCGCCTCGACGCCGAAATAGCGCTTGATCGTCGGAATGCCGCGACTGTTGGCGATGTCACCGACATCGGTCGGCTCGATGCCGAGCACGCGGTTCCCCGCCGTCTTGAAATTCGACAGCAGCGTGCCGTCGTTGGAACCGATGTCGACGACCAGGTCGCTGTTGCCGAGGCCCAGCATGGCGGCGCTCTCGCGCTGCAAATCGGCGAAATTATCCCGCAGCAGTTTGGTCGTGCCGCTGGTGTAGGGATATTCCGGCGGAAAAATGATGACGGGATCGACGGCGAGGCCGAGCTGCACCAGGTCGCAAGCGCGGCAATGCAGCAGGTTGGTCGGGAACCACGGTTGCTGGCGCGGGACCTGGCCGATCGGCACCATCTGATTGACCGGCGGCATGTAACCGAGCGAGAGCACGTCGTCGAGCTGCGTCGAGCCGCAGACCTGACAACATTCGACCGGAACGCTTCCGCCGCTGCCGGCGGCGCGCGCGACTTTGGTGGGGCGCAAGATTCAGGTCTCCTTCGGCGCCAGCGCGGCGTTTTTCCAATACCAGTCGAGCGTCGGCGGCAAGCCCTCGCTTAATGGCACGCGCGGCTTATAGCCGAGCTTGGCGAGTTTCGAAATATCGGGGCAGCGGCGCGCCGTTCCACCCGGCTGCGGCGCGCCGGCGACCAACTCGATCTCGCGCCCAGCCACGCGTGCAATGCGCTGCGCAAGCTCACCGATCGCGATCTCTTCGCCGGTGCCGACGTGATAGACGCCGAGATGTTCGCCCTTCTCGCGCATGACCATGACGCCGGAGACCAGATCGTCGATAAAGCAAAAGGAGCGGGTGTCCTGGCCGGTGCCCTGGATTTCGAGGCGCAGGCGGCCGGACGGCTGTTTTGCGGCGAGCCTGTGCAGGCGCAGCGCCAATTGCGGAACAACGTGCTCCCATCCCATGTCGGGGCCATAGACATTGTGCGGGCGGAATATAAGGACGCGCTCGAAATGCTTGCGGCCGAAATTGACCGCCATCACCTCGCTGATCAGCTTGCCCGCGCCGTAGGAATAGCGCGGGTTCTGCACGTCGGGCACGACCAATGGCGCGCTCTCGTCGGTCGGCACTTTGGGTGGCGTTTGATAGACCTCGGAGCTTGAGGCCAGGATCAGTTTGCCGACACCGTTTTTGCGGCAAGCGTCGATCACGTTGATCATGCCGCGCACGCCGACATCGAGCACCAGATCAGGCTGGCTGTAAAAGAACTCCGTGCCGTTGACGAAGGCGAGATGATGCACTTCGTCCACGCCGCGCGCGGCATTTTCCACCGCACTTGCGTCGCGGATGTCGCCGGCGATGAATTCGATGTCCTTGGCCACGTCGGCAAGACGGCGCGGGTTTCCGCGCGAGTTGTCGTCGAGCACGCGCACCTTTGCGTCGCTGCGCAGCAGCGCCTTCACCAGACCGGAGCCGATGAAGCCGCTACCGCCGGTGACGAGGATATGGGCGCCGCTCACGCGTGCATCTCCTGTGCGGGGTCCTCGCTTGAAATGCCGATCCAGCCGCCTTGCTCATCCGAGCGGCGCGCGGCGTCCATCAATCGTTGCACGCGATATCCTTCCGCAAAGCCCGGCGTGACCGGCGCGCCGCCTTCGATCGCATCGAGAAAAAGTTTGGCAAGCCGAGACGTTGGCGCAATGCGCCCGTCCGGATATTTCGCGTCGTCCGGATCGGCGACCGGGATCGGCTCGAACCCGCCGGGGCGCCTGGCATAAGCGAGTTTGAAGCCGCGCATATAGTCGGTGGTCGGATTGTGCAGCACCAGCGTGCCGTCTTCGCCGAAAAATTCGATGCGATGGCCGCCGCCCAGATAAGACGCGCAGCTCATGCTCAAGGCGCACAGCGCGCCGGACTCAAATTGCAACGCCATCGCTATGGTCGTCTCCAATTCGGCGTCACCCGGCAGGCCTGAAATGCGTGCGGTCAAGCCGGAGAGCGGGCCGCAGAACCATTCGAGATAGTGAAAGGAATGCGAGATGAAATTTCCCAGCACGCCGCCACCGTCGTCGCCGAGCGTTTTCCAGTTGCGCATGCGGGTCTGGATGGCGCGGCTTTCCACGTGCCAGTTCACCGCCACATGACGCAGCGCGCCGATGGCGCCCGCGTCCAGCATCTGCCGCGCGCGCTGCCAGCTCACGATCTGATGGAAATTGAAGTCGATGGCCGTCGGGCGGCGGCTGAGGCTCGCCTGCCGCAGCATGGCGCGCGCGCCGGAAAGATTCGAGGCCATCGGCTTTTCGGCGAATACCGGCTTTCCCATTTGCAAGGCGGCGAGCGCGATCTCATCTTGCAGGCTGGGCAAGGTCGCGATGGCGACCGCGTCGACGTCTGCGTCTTCGACGAGAGTGCGCCAGCCGCCATGAGCTTTCGCGATGTTGGCGTCGCGCGCCAGCGCCGCCGTGCGCGCGGCGTCGCTGCCGGCAAGCGCCACCACCTCGCAACGCGGATCGGCGCGGAAGGCCGGCAACTGTACGCTGCGCCCGTAATTGGTGCCGACGATGCCGAGACGGATCAAGGTATTAAAGCCCTGCAAAACTAACGGTTTGCCCAATGCGTTGCATGGATTTGAGCCAAATCGGCATGCTAGGCAAGGGTGATCCGGCGCGAGCGTCACGACCGGCGGTTTTGCAATGACAACGATGCGCGACAGTCGTCCCGCCGCCGGCGCCGCATGGCGCAGGGTTGCCGCGCTCATGCTCGGCGTCGCGGCGGTTGGCCTGCCGATTAACGATATCGCCGGATATGCGCTGCTCGTGGCGCTGGCCGTTGTGGTTTTCACCGGCGAGGTCCGCGGACAAGCCAAGGCGTGGATCGCTGCGGCCGTGCTGGTGGCGATCACGGTCGGCGGGCAATTCCTGCTGGCGCCGCCGCGCATCGAGGAAGGTCATAATGTGTTTTTGCCCGGCGCCGCGGGCGCGGCGCTGGAGCGTGGCTTGCCGCCGGAGGTCTATCGCGAACTGACGCGGGAGTTCGACGCCGTTTATCCGCCGGCGGTGCGCTGCAAGCCGGGCAGCGCCGGCTGCTGGCAGGATCACGGCTTTCCGGATTCGACGTTCGCGTTTTCGGCCGATGGAATTTGGCGCAAGCACGAGTTTTCGCGCGCCGTGACCACGCTCGATTTCTCCGATCCGGTTTGGCTGCGGCTCGGCTTCATCAACGAGCTTCGTTACAACTGGGACACCGCCGCGCCCGATGTGCACCGCGCCGATCGCGACCGCCGGTTCTGGATGGGCTTGCATCGCTGGCATCTTGCGATGCCCTGGTTCGAGATGGTGCGTGTGCCGGCGGCCTATGTCGGCGGTGAGTTGTGCTGGCGCGGCGAAGTGCTGTGGGAAGGCGACGGCGAACATTTCTCGCGCTGGACGGGCGATAGTTGCCGACCCATCGAACCAGCGGACGCCGGCCGGCGGATCGTCGGCATCGCCATCAAGCCGGACACGCTGGCGATGCAACTGGCGGCGCCGTGGCCGGTTCGCCTGCGGCTGCTCGCGGGGGGCGCGCTGGCGCTGGCGGGCGTTTTGGGGCTGGCGCTCGTGCTGGTGCGTTTGCGCTTGCGCCGAACGATCGTGCCGATTGTGCTGATCGGCCTTTCCGTCGCCGCAATTGCACTCGACGACGCCAGCTTCCTCGGCGGTGTTCGGCCCTTCGACGGGGGCGACGATGGGCTCTTCTACGACGGTGTCGGCCGCCTCATTCTGCACAAACTCCTGGCCGGCGACGTCTCCGGTTTTCTCATGGGCGGCGAAAAAGTCTTTTATTACGGTGGTCCGGGCCTGCGCTACTTCCGCGCGCTCGAGCACATTGTGTTCGGCGAAAGCTATCTCGGCTATCTCTCGCTCATTCTGCTGCTCCCCTTCGTCGTCTACCGGCTCTTCCGCCGCTTTCTCCCCGCCCGCTCGTCACTGGCGCTGATCATATTGTTCATCGCGGTCCCGGTCGGCGTCTTGTTCGGGACGGCCTTCACGCAATATGTCAAATGGGCATCGCGGGGCTTTGCCGATCCGGCGGCCTACGTTTTATTCCTTGCCGGTCTCGTGGCGATCCTCGGTCCACTGGATGGCCCGCGCCGGAACTTTGCGCCGGATTTTTTCGGCGCGCTGCTGCTGGCGCTCGGCATTTGCATGAAGCCGATCGTTGCACCCGCCGCCGCCGTCATGCTCGGCGGCGCCGGTCTTGCTGCAGTCATTCATCGTCAGTGGCTGCGGCTCGCCGCCCTCTGCATCGGCTTTACGCCGGTATTTTCCATGGCGCTGCACAATTGGATTTTTGGCCACGCCTTCGTCTTGTTCAGTTCGAATTCCCGGGACTCTAATCTTCTGGTCATGCCGCCGAGCGCCTATGTCGATGCTGTGCGACGAATGCTCAGTCTTGATTTCAGCGGCCTTGGCCGCGTGGCGGCGCAGCTTGCCCACTGGCTGAGCGGACCGGCGGAGTCCTACTGGACTATCCCATTGAACGGCTTGGGTGTCGTCATCCTCATCTATGTCGTGGCGCGGGGCCGACACTTCGACCCATGGCTGCGGTTGATCGGTGGCGCGGCGCTCGCGCAACACGTGGTGGCGCTGTTTTATAATGCCGAGGCCGCGCGTTACCATTTCCTCACCTGGCTTCTCACCATGCTCGTTGTCATGGTCTGGTTTCATCAGGTCGCAATTGACTGGCTATGCCGGCGCTATCCGGATCTGGCCGCACGTATATCCTCCCACCCCGGACCCAAGCGGCTTGCATCCGGTCTCGCCTGGCTGCAAAAGAGTGCCGCATGAGCAAACAGCCCGTCGGCATCGCGCACGGCCTCACCAATTACGGCGACCGCGACTTCTCGCTTTATCTGCGGCGCTCCTTCGCGCAATCGATGGGCTATTCGCGGACCATGCTGGAAAGGCCGGTGGTCGGCATCGCCTATACGCCGTCCGGCTTCAACAATTGCCATCGCCACTTTCCTGAGTTGCTCGACGCCGTGAAGCGCGGCGTACTCGCCGCCGGCGCCTTGCCGATTGAATTTCCAACCATCTCGCTCGGCGAGGTGTTCCTCAGTCCGACCAGCATGAAATTCCGCAACCTGATGTCGATGGACACCGAGGAAATGGTGCGCGCGCAGCCGATGGATGCCGTCGTGCTGATGGGCGGTTGCGACAAGACCGTGCCGGCGCAGTTGATGGGCGCGGTCTCGGCCGCCAAGCCAGCGGTCATGCTGGTGGCCGGTCCGATGATGACCGGCCGCTATCACGGTGAGCGGTTGGGCGCCTGCACCGATTGCCGCAGGTTTTGGGCGCAGCATCGCGCCGGCAAGATCGACGAGACCGAAATAACCGAGATCGAAGGCCGCCTTGCGACCACGGCCGGCACCTGCGCGGTGATGGGAACGGCTTCGACCATGGCGTGTCTTGCCGAAGCGCTTGGCATGATCCTGCCCGGCACCGCCGCCATTCCAGCCGTGCATGCCGACCGGCTGCGCGCGGCGGAAGCAACCGGCGCCGTGGCTGTAAAATTGATCGGCTCGCAACTCACCCCCGACAAGATCGTCAATCGCAATTCGGTCGAGAACGCGCTGCGCGTCCTGTTGGCGATCGGTGGCTCGACCAACGCGATCATCCATCTGACCGCGATCGCCGGACGCGCCGGCGTGCCGGTGTCGTTGCAGCGCCTCAATGAATTGTCCGACACCACACCGGTGCTGGTGAACCTGAAGCCGGTCGGTACCGGCTACATGGAGGATTTCTTCGCGGCCGGCGGTGTCGGTGCGCTGCTGCGTGAATTACGCGGACTGCTGCATCTCGATTGTCTGACGGTGACGGGCGAAACGCTGGGCGAGCGGCTTGGCGATGATGCCGGCGACTGGGTGGACCGCACCATCATCGCCGAGCGCAAGACGCCACTGGAGCCGCATGGCGGACTCGTTGCGCTGTTCGGCAACATCGCCCCGCAAGGCGCCATCCTCAAGCGCTCGGCGGCCGACAGCCGGCTGTTCGAACACGAGGGCCGGGCGGTGGTGTTTTCCTCGCTGGAAGATCTCGCTGCCCGCATCGATGATCCGGCGCTCGACGTCACGGAAGATGACATTCTTGTTTTGCAGAACGCCGGCCCGCATTCGGCCTCCGCCATGCCGGAAGCCGGATATCTGCCGATCCCGAAGAAGCTGGCGGCCAAGGGCATCAAAGACATGGTGCGGGTGTCCGATGCGCGCATGAGCGGAACCGCCTTCGGCACAATCGTCCTCCATGTGACGCCGGACGCCGCCGGCGGCGGCCCGCTCGGGCTCGTGCGCAACGGCGACCGCATCAAACTGTCGGTCAAGCAGCGGCGCATTGACCTCGCGGTTGACGAGGCGGAACTCAAACGCCGCGCTGCCGCAGCCAGTCCTGCCGCCGATAAGCCGGAACGCGGTTACGCGCGGCTTTATGCGCAGGAAATCCTTGGCGCCGACCAGGGTTGCGATTTTGCCTTCCTGAAGCCGCGCTGAAACGCAACATTTCTGGGCCCGGTCGCGGCGCCGGGATAAATTGTCGCGATCGTATTCACCTCCGCGTATCATTAATTGCCGATTAACGGTTCGGGCTCGCGGAAATTAACGTGGGCCAAAAACTAGTCCTCATAGGTTGTACGCAGAGCGGATTGCCCAACGACGGCGGCGGGCGGACCGAGTATCGAACCATGCATTGGACGCAGAAACTGGAAGACCGGTTCCCCGACTGGCGAATGATCGCCATCGCCGGCGTCCTCGGCTTTGCCGCGACCCTCGTGACGATGGAGGCGATCGCCTCGTATTCGCGCGCGCTGACGTCGCTGTCGATCGGCCTGGCGACGCTCGCCGGCTCGCTGTTCGGCATGTTCATTGTCGGCGCAATGTCGGCGTGGCGCGTGCGCCGCGCGCTCAGCGAGCAGAATATGCGGCTCGACGGCGCGCTCAACAACATGAGCCAGGGTCTGTGCATGTTCGATGGACATAACCGGCTGGTGGTCTGGAACGAGCGCTACCGTTCCATGTACAACATCGATCCCAGTCACATCTGGCGCGGCTGCGGTATTCGAGATCTACTCGATGCGCGCAAGTCTTCGGGAACCTTCCCGCTCGATCCCGACGCTTACGGCGAGGAGCTGCGCGCCAATATCAGGAAAGGCAGGACTTTCACCGCCCTCGTCGAACTCGGCGATGGCCGCACCATGTCCGTCGTCAACCATCCTATGGAAAGCGGTGGCTGGGTGGCGATGCACGAGGATATCACCGAGCGCAAGCGCGCCGAACGCGAGCTTGAGCGCACTCGCTCATTCCTCGACACGATCATCGAGAATGTTCCGTCCCCGATCATCGTCAAGGATATTCCGAGCCTCCAATATCTGCTGATCAACCGCGCCGCCGAGAAATATCTTGGCGTCGACCGTTCGCGCATGTTGGGCAGGACAGCGAGCGAATTCAATCCCGGCCCGGCCTCCCACGCGATCGAGACCGAGGACCGCAAGCTGGTCGTGCAAGGCACCGCCATAATCCTCAATGACCACGTGGCGGTCACGCCCGGCAACGGCACTCGCATCGTCAACTCGACCCGATTGCCGGTGATGGGCAACGACGGCAAGCCGAGATATATCATCAGCGTCATCCGCGACCTGACCGAGCACAAACGCGACGAGCAGCGCATCGCGCACATGGCGCACCACGATTCGTTGACAGACTTGCCGAACCGGGCGGCGTTCAACGAATGCATCGCGGCGACGCTCGATCTTGCCGCGGCGGCGGGCGAGAGTTTCGCCGTGCTGTGCATGGATCTCGATCGCTTCAAATCGGTCAACGACGTATTCGGACACGCGGTCGGCGACAGAGCGTTGGCCGTGGTCGCGAGCCGGCTGGCTTCGGCCTGCCAGGGGGCATTCGTTGCACGCCTCGGCGGCGACGAGTTCGCGGTCATTTCGCCGACCGGTCCGCAACCGGCGACCGCCGAGATACTCGCCGAGCGGCTGAGCGCGGCGCTCGATAGCGATATCGACATCGATGGCCATACGCTGCGGATGGGGCTGACCATCGGCGTCGGAGTTTTCCCGCAGGATGGCCGCGACGCCACAACGGTCGTGGCCAATGCGGACGCAGCCTTATTCCGCGCCAAATCGGAAGCGCGCGGATCGATCCGTTTCTTCGAAATGTCGATGGACAAGCAATTGCGCGAAAAGCGCGCGTTGCAGCAGGACCTGCGCATGGCCATCGCGCGCGATGAAATCGAGCTGCACTATCAGCCGCAGGCGCATATCGATGGGGAAATCACCGACTTCGAGGCGCTGGTTCGCTGGCATCATCCGCGTCAGGGGCTGGTGCCGCCCAGCACGTTCATTCCATTGGCCGAGGAGAGCGGGCTTATTATGGAGCTCGGCGAGTGGGTTCTGCGCACCGCGGCCCGCGAGGCTGCCTCATGGCCAAAACCGCTGGGCATCTCGATCAATCTGTCGCCAGCGCAATTCCAGCACGGCGATCTGCCCAACATCGTGCATCAGATATTGCTGGAAACCGGGCTCCCTCCCTCTCGCCTCGAACTCGAGATTACCGAGGGCGTGTTGATCGGAGACTTCACCCGTGCGGTTTCTATCCTGCGCCGCTTGAAAAACCTTGGCGTGCGCATCGCCATGGACGACTTCGGCACCGGCTATTCGTCGCTGTCCTATTTGCAATCGTTCCCGTTCGACAAGATCAAGATCGACCAGATATTCGTCGCCAATCTGTCGCACAGCCAGCAGGCGGCCACCATCATCCGTGCGGTCATCGCGCTCGGCCGCGGGCTCAATCTGCCGGTGGTGGCGGAGGGCGTGGAAACGGCCGAGCAGGTGAAGTTCCTCGCCGGCGAGAATTGCAGCGGCATCCAGGGCTTCCTCGTTGGCCGGCCCAAGCCGATTGCGGATTATGCGGACGTGGTCGGGCGTAAGCCCGCGACGAAGACGGCGGAGCGCGGCACACTCGCCGCCGCGAGCTGACATTGCGTAACGCGATACCGAGCAAAGCTCGCTCGCGCCTCGCAATTTTATAATGCCGGAATGGTGCTGCCGGAGTGGATTGAACACTCGACCTCCTCATTACCAATGAGGTGCTCTACCACTGAGCTACGGCAGCACGTGGGGCGAGCGAATATCCGATCATCAGGCCGATGTCGAGCGCCACGCTTGCGGGCGGGGGCGGGGCCTTTTATGGCTTCATGCGCATGACCGGCAACGACAAGAGAAAAGGCGATCCGCGCCGCGCCGAGCGCCTGAAGGCGGCGCTGCGGGAAAACCTCAAGCGCCGCAAGGCGCAAGAGCGGGCGCGCAGCGCGCCGCCGACGCCGGCGAAATCGACGTTGGGCGGCAAGGACCGCTGAGGAACCGGACTTTCGCCGTATTTGCGGGTGGTAACCTTGCGATGGATTAGGCTATGCAGGCGGGTCGCTGGCGGGCCTAGAATGGGCGCGCGCGCATGGTCCCGAAAAGCTTGTCCTCGACTTGATCGGGGATGGGGCCGGTTTTCGGACAAGATCATGCGCCAGGAACAAGCGGGCTGAGGACACATGGATCGTATTCGCATCACCGGCGGACAGCGGCTCAACGGCACCATTCCGATCTCGGGCGCCAAGAACGCCACGCTCCCGCTCATGATCGCGAGCCTGCTCACCGAAGATACGCTGATCCTCGACAACGTGCCGCGGCTCGCCGACGTCTCGCTGCTCCAGCGCATCCTCGGCAATCACGGGGTCGACGTGATGATTGCCGGCAAGCGGCCGGGCGACGATCCCAATAGCGGCCGCACCATTCACATCTCGGCCAAGCATATCGTGGACACCACCGCGCCCTACGAACTCGTCTCGAAAATGCGGGCCAGCTTCTGGGTGCTGGCGCCTTTGGTGGCGCGCATGGGCGAAGCGAAGGTATCCATGCCGGGCGGCTGCGCCATCGGCACGCGGCCGGTCGATCTGCTCATCATGGCGCTGGAGAAACTTGGCGCGGACATCGAGATCGAAGGCGGCTATGTGATCGCGCGCGCGAAAAAAGGTCTGCGCGGCGGGGAGATCAATTTCCCCAAGGTCACCGTCGGCGGCACGCATACGGCATTGATGGCGGCGGCGCTGGCAACCGGCACCACGGTGATCGAGAACGCCGCGTGCGAGCCCGAAATCGGCGACGTGGCCGATTGCCTCAACAAGATGGGCGCGAAAATCAGCGGCGCCGGTACGCCGCAGATCGTGGTCGAAGGCGTCGCCAAGCTCAATGGCGCACGCCACGCCGTGCTGCCCGACCGCATCGAGGCGGGCACTTATGCCATGGCGGTAGCGATCACGGGCGGCGATGTGCTCTTGCAAAACGCGCGGCCGGAATTGCTGCAATCGGCGCTGGACGTGCTGGCGCAAACCGGGGCCACAATTACGCCGACCAACGAGGGCATCCGTGTCGCCCGTAACGGCGTCGATCTCGAACCGGTCCAGGTGACCACCGCGCCGTTCCCCGGTTTTCCCACCGATCTCCAGGCCCAGCTGATGGCACTGATGACGCGCGCCAAGGGCACCTCGCATATCACCGAGGCGATCTTCGAAAATCGTTTCATGCACGTGCAGGAGCTGGTGCGCCTCGGCGCGCATATTCACCTTGACGGTGAGACCGCGACCATCGAAGGCGTCGACCGCCTGAAGGGCGCGCCGGTGATGGCCACGGATTTGCGCGCCTCGGTATCGCTGGTGATCGCGGGGCTTGCCGCCGAGGGCGAGACCACCGTCAACCGCGTCTATCATCTCGACCGCGGCTTCGAGCGGGTCGAGGACAAGCTCGTCCGCTGCGGCGCGGCGATCGAACGTATCAGCGCCTGACACGAGCGGGGGATCGCGGTGGCGGACATCAAGGTGATGAGCGCCGGCGCCGTGCAGGCCATGGTGAGTGCGCTCGGCGCGGAGTTTGAACGCGCGAGCGGGCACAAACTGAACCTGAATTTCGGTACCGCCGGCGCGCTGCGCGATCGCTTCAAGGGCGGCGAGATCCCCGACCTGCTGATCCTATCGGCTTCGTTCATGCAAGCGCTCGACAAGGACGGCGCGTTCGTTCCCGGCAGCCGCATGGATCTGGGGCGCACCGTTACCGGCGTGGCGGTCAAAGAGGGTGCGCCGGTGCCGGACATTTCTACGCCGGAAGCGTTCAAGCAGACGCTGCTCAGTGCAAAAAGCGTCTCTTATACGGATCCGAAAGCGGGCGGCTCCTCGGGCACGTTTTTCGCGGGGTTGTTGGAAAAGCTCGGCATCGCGGACGCGGTCAACAAGAAGGCGCTCCTTGGCAAGCGCGGTTACGAGGTGGCCGAGTTCGTCGCCTCCGGCAAAGCCGAGATCGCGACGACCTTTATCAGCGAAATCCTTACGGTCGGCGGGGTCAAGGTTGTCGGCCCGCTGCCGGGCGCGTTGCATAACGCCAATACCTATACCGCCGCGGTTCCGACGGGCGCACGCTCCCGCGAGGCGGCATCCGCCCTGCTGCGCGCGCTCACAAATCCCGCGAACGCCGCGCGTTGGACAGCGGCCGGGCTGGAGCCGGCCTTCGTCTGACCGGCACGCTCTTGCAGGCGCCCGCGCCCTTGCCTAACTAGATCGGGACGGGAGCCGGGACGCCAATGGATCTGCTCAAATTCGTTGTCCTCGACGAAGAGGATCTCGAAATCATTTCTACTCACTTGCAGGATGCGGTGGTCAAAGCCGCGGACGTACATTGGCGTCCGCAGGAAAAGCGCCTTGTTGTGGGGCTCAACCGCTTCGACTGGGAAAGCGCGCAAGCTGCCGAGCCGGAATATCGCCGTCGCCGCGCTGCCCTGCGTTTCGAGCGGGTGTTGTCGTGCAAATGCCGGGCGGTCGATCCGGCCCGTGCTGATGACACGCTCAGCTTGCTGGCGGTGGAGTTTTCCGAATCCGACGCGCCGTCCGGCCTGGTCACGCTGATATTCTCGGGCGGTGCGGAAGTCCGGCTTGAGGTGGAATGTCTGGAGGCGGAATTGGCCGATCTCGGGCCCGTCTGGAGCGCCGCTGGACGCCCGGTGCATGAGGTTATTGACGAGAAGCCATCGGCCAAACGGGGCTGATCCATGCGACGCGCTTTAGCCTCTTCGACGCCAAGCCGAAGACAGGGTTGACGCCACGCGGCGCATCACCCATTGACCTGTCATCCGGGCGGTGCCCGGCGGGACCCGTCCATGCCGTTACGCCTCGATAGTCAGAGCGCCGATTTTGCCGCGCAGTTTCATGCGTTTCTTGCGCGCAAACGCGATGCCGCGGCCGACGTGGACGAGGCCGTACGCAACATCCTGGCCGAGGTGAAGGCCTATGGCGATCGCGCGCTTCTGCAGTTGACACTGGAATTCGACCGGCTCGATTTCGCCAAGACCAAGATGCGCGTCAGCGCGGCCGAGATCGACGCGGCCGAGACATTGTGCAAGCCCGAAGCGCTGGCCGCGCTCCGGCTCGCGCGCGAACGCATCGAGGCCTATCACCGGAGGCAGAGGCCGCAAGACGAGCGTTTCACCGATGCGCTCGGCGTCGAATTGGGCGCAAAGTGGACGGCGATCGAAGCGGTCGGGCTTTACGTGCCGGGCGGCACCGCCGCCTATCCGTCGTCAGTATTGATGAACGCCGTGCCGGCGAAGGTCGCTGGCTGCGCACGGCTGGTGATGGTCGTGCCTTCGCCGGACGGCAAACTCAGTCCGCTCGTGCTGGCCGCGGCGAAACTTGCCGGCGTCGATGAAATCTATCGCATCGGCGGCGCGCAGGCGGTCGCCGCGCTCGCTTACGGCACCGAGACGATCAAGCCGGTCGCCAAGATCGTCGGACCGGGCAACGCCTATGTGGCGGCTGCCAAGCGCCAGGTCTTCGGCACCGTTGGCATCGACATGATTGCCGGCCCGTCCGAGGTGCTGATCCTGGCCGACAAGACCGGCAATGCCGATTGGATCGCGGCCGATCTGCTGGCGCAGGCCGAGCATGACGCCAGCGCGCAATCGATCCTGATCACCGATGACGCCGCGCTCGCCGATCGGGTCGCGACGGCGGTCATCGCGCAGCTCAAGACGCTGCCGCGCGCCGCTACCGCTGCGGCCTCATGGCAAGATTTCGGCGCCATCATCACCATGCCGAAACTTGCCGATGCCGTCGCGCTCGTCGATCAGCTCGCGCCTGAGCATCTGGAAATCGCCGCTGACAATGCCGATGCGCTCGCGGCGAAAATCCGCAATGCCGGCGCGATCTTCATCGGCGCCCATACGCCGGAGGCGATCGGTGACTACGTCGCCGGTTCCAACCACGTGCTGCCGACGTCGCGCTCCGCGCGCTTTTCGTCGGGCCTGAGCGTGCTCGACTTCATGAAGCGCACGTCGATCCTCAAATGCGGGCCGGAGCAACTGCGCGCGCTCGGGCCGGCGGCCATTGCGCTCGGCGAAGCGGAAGGGCTCGATGCCCACGCGCGTTCGGTCGCGATCCGCTTCAATCGGACATGAGCCCAGCCAAGACACCGGCTGCGATGAAGCAGCGCCTTGTTGCCGTCACGCTCGACGAGGAATCGATTGGCCGCGCCAATGAAGACGTCGAGCACGAACGTGAGGTGGCGATCTACGATCTGATCGAGCAGAACCTATTCGCGCCGGTCGACCACGACGGCGGACCTTATGCGCTGCATCTGAGCATCAACGGCAACCGGCTGGTGTTCGACATCCGCCAGCAAAACGGCAAGCCGGTGGTCGCGCACCTGTTTTCGCTTTCGCCGCTGCGTCGCATCGTCAAGGACTACTACATCATCTGCGACAGCTATTATCAGGCGATTCGCACTGCCACGCCCGACAAGATCGAGGCCATCGACATGGGCCGGCGCGGTTTGCACAACGAAGGCTCGCAGCTCCTGATGGAGCGGCTCAAAAACAAAGTGAAGGTCGATATCGATACCGCGCGCCGCCTGTTCACGCTGATCTGCGTGCTGCACTGGAAGGGGTAGGCGATGACGCGCTCCATCCTCCGTTCATTCCCGGCAGGCGGGAATCCAGAGCCATGAAAACAGCCGGCAGACATAAGAACATGAATTGGCTCCCCGCTTTCGCGCGGATAAGCGGAGAATAAGACTTGATCGCGCTCGAGCGCACCTCGCGCCCCCAGGCGGTGCTGTTCGCGTGCGGCATGAATGCGGTGCGCTCGCCGATGGCCGCCGGCCTGTTCAAGCAGTTGTTTGGAAAATCAATTTATGTCGGCTCTGCCGGCGTGCAGAGCGGCGAACTCGATTCCTTCGCGGTTGCCGTCATGGAGGAAATCGGCATCGACATTGCCCGTCACAAGCCGATCACTTTCGAGCAGTTGGAGGATCTGGAAGGTCTGAACTTCGATCTGATCGTGACATTGTCGCCGCCGGCGCATCACAAAGCGCTGGAACTCACCCGCACGATCGCCGCCGATGTCGAGTACTGGCCGACGGTCGACCCGACCGCCGCCGAAGGCAGCCGCGAGCAGCGTCTTAATGCCTATCGCGAGCTGCGCGACCAGCTGCTCGCTCAGATTCGCGAACGGTTCGGGAGTGCGGCGCGAGGGAACGAATAATGATCAGGCCGAGCCATTGAGCGCCTGCTCGATGACGCGAACGAGTTCGTCAGGCCGGAACGGCTTGTACAATGTGGCGACGGCGCCCGCCTCCTGAGCCATTGAATCAAAATCTGGCATCGAGGGAAGTTCGTCACCGCCGAACATGAAACCGGATGCGACGATCATCGGAATGCTTTTGCCGGACTGCCGGATTGTTTCGATGACCTTCAATCCATTGAGATCCGGCATGAAGAGGTCGACGATGGCGACGTCAAAGCGTCCCGTTCGGGCCGCTTCGATGCCCGCTTTTCCATTTCCCGCAAGCGTTACCTGAAAGCCTTTTGCCTGAAGAACGATTTTTGTTGCTTCGCCGACAAGACGGTCGTCATCGATGATCAGGACACTCGGCATTTCAATTTCTCGCCATGGCTCCCAGGCTGGAAAAGTTTCCTGCCTTTTCGACGGCGACCAAAAGCTGAGATGCCTTGAACGGCTTTTTCAAGCATGTGATGTCGGACAGACCCGCCGCGGACGGAAAAAAATCGAGTGCGGTGTGATTTGAATCGCCAAGCAGTACGCCGGATATCGCGAGGATGGGCAGATCAGGTCTCCGGCTTCTCAATTCCTTGATGACCTTTACGCCATCGACTCCCGGCATGTAGAGGTCGACGATCGCCAGATCGAAATGCGACTCATCGAACATCTTCAGTCCGGAGACGCCGTTATTGGCGCCGACAACATCGTATCCCTTGGCGCGCAGCACCGTGAGGATGACGCTACGCACCTGGCTTTGATCCTCGATGACAAGGATGCGGCTCAAAGTGTTGCTCTCATCAAAATGATTGCGTCAAACGGCGTATAAAAATTGCATGATGACCATTGCAAGGAATTGTAAACGAATGATTACCGGACCTGCGTCAACCGGCCCCGGCAAATAAGCTTATTGCCAGGGCCGCGGCCGAACCGATCGGCTCGCCGGGGTGCGGATAATCCCTCAGTTGTGAAAGGCGGCGTCTTCCGGTACTGACACGCCGTACCGGGCGGATCTTCGCTCTTCAGCCCTTGATTTGCGGCTTTTGGCTTTAAAGCTATGCGGTTCCCATGATCGGCCGGCCAAAATTCGTGCTCGCATCCGGTTCGCCGCGCCGGCTTGCACTGATCAATCAGGCTGGCATCGATCCCGACGCCCTCAAGCCGGCCGATATCGACGAGAGCCCGCGGCGCGGTGAGATCCCGCGCGCCTATGCTAACCGGCTGGCCAAGAGCAAGGCGGAGGCCGCGCTCGAGAACGTCAAGCTCGACGACGAACTGCGTGGCGCCTATATCCTCGCCGCCGACACGGTGGTGGCGGTCGGCCGGCGCATCCTGCCGAAGGCCGAGTTGCTCGACGAAGCCGCGCAATGCCTGCGCCTGCTGTCGGGCCGCAATCACCGCGTCCACACCTCGATCTGCCTGGTGACGCCGAAGGAGGCGTTCCGCCAGCGCCTGGTGGAGACGCGCGTGCGCTTCAAACGATTGTCGGACGAAGACATCGAGGCCTACCTCGCATCCGGCGAGTGGCGCAGCAAGGCGGGCGGCTATGCAGCGCAGGGCATCGCCGGCACGTTCATCGTCAAGCTGGTCGGCTCTTATTCAAACGTGGTCGGTCTGCCGCTTTATGAAACCGTCAGCTTACTCGGCGGCGAGGGCTTTCCGATCCGCTTCGGCTGGCTCAACGCGGTGTGACCTTCATTCTGGCGGGACGCGCATGAATCTCGCTTTGTGGCTTCGTCGCGCCGGTCTCAGTCATCCCTCGCAGCCGGCGACCGCGTCGGGCACGAGCGTGGTTGCGACCTACGGCCAATTGGCGGAGCGCGCGGCGCGGCTTGCGGGCGCGTTGCGCGAGCGGCTCAACCTCAAGCCTGGCGAGCGCGTCGCCATCGCAGCCAAGAATTCCGCCGACTACGTCGCTTTGCTGTATGGAATTTGGCACGCCGGCCTTGCCGCCGTTCCCGCCAATGCCAAGCTGCACGGCTCGGAGCTGGGCTATATCCTCGAACAATCGGGTGCGCGCGTTTGTTTTGCGTCGGCGGGGATCGATGGCGAGATCGCAGCGCATGCGCCGAAGTCACTGGAGCATTTGATCGCCATCGGCGGCGCGGACTATCGGGCGCTGTTTGCGGCCGATCCAATCGACGTCATTGCGCGCGAGCCAGGCGACATCGCCTGGCTGTTTTATACTTCCGGCACGACCGGCCGGCCGAAGGGCGCCATGCTCACGCACGACAATCTTGTGGCGGCGAGCCTTGCCTATGGCAGTGAGGTCGATCCGGTAATGCCGGGCGACGCCATCGTGCACGCCGCGCCCATGAGTCACGGCTCCGGCATTTACATTATGCAGCATGTCGCGCGGCTTGGCGTGCAGGTGATCCCGGAAAGCGGCGGATTCGAGCCGGATGAGATATTTGGATTGTTCGACGCTTGGCCGCGCGCCTCGATGTTTGCCGCGCCCACCATGATCAAGCGCCTGGTGGCCTCGCCGGCCGACTGCAACGCCGGCAATATCCGCACCCTGATCTGGGGCGGCGCGCCGATGTATGTCGAGGACGCACTTGCAGCGCTCGACCGCTTCGGGCCGCGGCTTGCCCAGATTTACGGGCAAGGCGAAGCACCAATGACCATTTCGACGCTGTCGAAATCCGACATCGCGGCACGCGATCATCCGCGCTGGCGTGAGCGGTTGGCGTCGGCCGGCAAGCCCTACGCGAATGTCGAGATCAGAATAGCGGATGCCGGCGATAACCCCGTGGCGCAAGGCGAAACCGGCGAGATCCTTTGCCGCGGCGTCGTCATGTCCGGCTATTGGCAAAATCCGCAAGCCACGGCGTCGTCGATGCGCGGCGGCTGGCTGCACACTGGCGATGTCGGCCTGCTCGACCAGGAGGGCTATCTCCATCTCAAGGATCGCTCCAAGGATCTGATCATTTCCGGCGGCTCCAATATCTATCCGCGCGAGGTCGAGGAGGTGTTGCTGACCCACGATGCGGTGCGTGAGGTTTCGGTCATCGGCCGGCCGGACAGCGACTGGGGCGAGGTGGTTGTAGCCTATGTGGTCGGCGAAGCGCCGGCCAAGGAACTCGACGCGCTCTGTCTTGCGCGCATTGCGCGCTTCAAACGGCCAAAGGATTATGTTTTTGTCGACGCGCTGCCGAAGAACAATTATGGAAAAATACTCAAGACGGAATTGCGCACGATGGATGCCGGAAAGAACGGTGCGGCATGAATGAAATCGACCGGAAAATTCCGCCGGCCGGCTCCTGTCCATTGTGCGGCAAGCCGGTCGACGTGGCATTCAAGCCGTTCTGCTCCAAACGGTGTGCCGATATCGACCTCAATCGCTGGCTCTCAGGTGTTTACGCTGTGCCGGTGAAGGAAGATGAGGACGAGGACGGCGAACGTCCGGCCGACGGCGACGAGGGCAAAACATGATGAGCACGACGCTCGACTGGCCCGACCGATTGTTCGGCGCGCTCAAGCGCGCGCACGTCACGCAAGTCGGCTATGTGCCGGACGCCGGTCATTCCCGCCTGATCGACCGTTGCCGCGCCGACCCCGACATCCGCGACGTTGCGCTCACCACCGAGGAGGAGGGCGTCGCGCTTGCCGCGGGCGCCTGGCTCGGCGGCGAACGCTGCACGCTGCTGATGCAGTCGAGCGGCGTCGGCAACTGCATCAACATGCTGTCGCTTGCGCGCACCTGCCGTTTTCCGCTGCTGATGTTCATCACCATGCGCGGCGAGTGGGAGGAGTTCAATCCCTGGCAGGTGCCGATGGGCTCGATCGTCGATCCCGTGCTCAAGTTGTGCGAAGCGGAAATCTATCGCGCGCGTACGCCGGATGAAGTCGAAGGCCTGGCCGAGCGCGCCGTGCAGCAGGCCTTCGGCGACGAGCGCATCGTCGGCGTGTTGCTGTCGCAGGAACTGATTGGCAAAAAAGTCTGGACCAAATGAGCCAAGGTAAACTCGAACGTCGTGCCGCCATGGCTGCGCTGCTCAAGGATCGCAGTGACGATCTGCTGGTGGTGCCCGGGCTCGGCTCGACCGCCTGGGATCTGGCCGCGTTGGGCGACAACGATCGCAATTTCTATCTGTGGGGCGCAATGGGTGGCGCCGCCATGATTGGGCTGGGCTTGGCACTGGCGCAGCCCGGCAAACGCGTTGCCGTGATCACCGGCGACGGCGAGATGCTGATGGGACTTGGCAGCCTCGCCACCATCGGCATCCAGCGCCCGAACAATCTCGCGATCATCGTGTTCGACAATGGCGTCTATGGCGAGACCGGCATGCAGCCGAGCCACACGCAAGGCGGCGTCGATCTGCTGCGCGTTGCCGGCGCCTGCGGTATTGGCCCGTGCCTCGACGTGCGCGACGAAGCGGGCTTGCACGATCTGGCGGCGCGCCTGAAAAGGCTTAGTGAGACGCTGTTCGCCCGCGTGTCGATCGCCCCGGAAGAGCCGCCGCGGGTCTTGCCCGAGCGCGACGGCGTCTTGCTCAAGCAGCGGTTCCGCGCCGCCATTGGCGTAAAATCGTGATTTTGGGGCCGTTCTGGACAGTGTGGAGGCGGGCCTTTATAACGCGCGGCACTTCGCTTGCCCCGCTTGATACGCGGGTTAAGCCGCCCAGGTAGCTCAGTTGGTAGAGCATGCGATTGAAAATCGCAGTGTCGGTGGTTCGATTCCGCCCCTGGGCACCA
>DATATS010000126.1:0-11675 GCA_036268675.1 Pseudolabrys sp. | reverse complement strand
CAAGGGGTTGCTGCGGCCATTGCGATAGATCGCAAACGAACCGGGACATTGGCGCATGACTCAAGGCGCGGGCAAAAGCCGCGCGATGAACTTCATGTTCGCATTGGATTGAACTGTTGGCGGTTGAACGAAGTGAAAGGTCAGCGAAAAGGCACATCATGAGAAACGGTCAAAAGCGCATGCGGGGACGTAACAATAACAACCACCGCAAAAGCCAGAATCCGCTGACGCGGGTCTATGAGTCGAACGGACCCGACGTGAAAATCCGAGGCACCGCATCGCACGTCGCGGAAAAATACATCCAGCTCGCGCGCGACTCGCAAAGCTCGGGCGACCCGGTGGCGGCTGAAAACTATTACCAGCACGCTGAGCACTATTTCCGCCTGATCGCTGCCGCGCAAGAACAGTTCCGCCAGCAGAACCCCTATTACAATCAGCAGCAGGGCCAGGCACCGGGCACGCCGCAAGGCGCCGCCGATGACAACTTCGACGACGATGGCGACGAGGGTCAGCCGTATATGGGCCAGAATGAGCCGGGCTTCGGTCCGCGCGGCGATCCACAGGCACAACAGGCACAACAGGCGCAGCCGCAGGCGCAACCTTATCTGCCGCGCGATGCGCAGCCGTTTCCGCCGCGCGATCAGCAACAGCAGCCTCGCGTCCAGCATCAGCCGCAACAGCAGCCCAATGTTGGCACTGACGGCGCACCGGACGTCGGCGGCCTGCCTTCCTTCATCACCGGCGGCGGCGGGCAACAGCCGCAGCAGCCCAATCCCGGATCGAACGGCCACGATCAGGGCGGTGGCGGCAACAACCAGGATCGCTTCGGTCGCCGGCGGCGGCGCCATCGCGGCGGTGGGGGATTCCGCTCCGAGCGTCCGGATAATTTCGGCAACGCCAATCCGCAAAACGCGCAGCCGATGCAAGGCGAAGGTGGCGACGAGCCGCCGCCGCAGGCGGAGTAACATCGACCGCAATAGAAGTGCTTGACGCTTACCCGCCCGGCGACGGCGCCAGCGCAGGTTCAAGTGCCGGCACCAGACGGCGCTTCGCGCGCCGCGCCGGTATGGCGCGATAGACCTGCTTCACTGCCTCCACCAGATGCACGCCGGCAAAAGGCGCCGACAGCGTTGCGCCGGTGCGCTCCCAGGCCACCGCCGAACGCAGGAACCAGCCGCGGTCGACCGGCGGCACGTAAAGCGCCTCGCTCCATCCGGTCGGCGTGAACCAGGTCTCGCGCAGAAGCTGATTGATCTGGCTGCGCGAATAGGGCCGGCCATGGCCGAACGGCGTCGTGTCCATGCGTGCCCAAACCCCCCGCCGGTTCGGCACCACCGCCAGCAGCCGGCCGCCCGAAGCCAGCACCCGCCACACTTCGCGCAACAGCGCGCCCGGGTCGTTGGTCATTTCGAGCGCGTGCACCAGCACGACCCGATCGACCGCGCTGTCGGGCAATGGCAATTCATTCTCGTCGACCAGCGCCGACAGCGCCGGCCGCGAGGTCGGCCATTTCACAACGCCTTGCCCGGCCGGCATGAACGCGAGGCAGCGCTCGGCCTCCTGGCGGAACAGGCCGAGATAGGGCGTGGCATAGCCGACGCCAAGCACGCGCTGCGCGGCGGTATCCTTCCACAGCGAGCGGATGCCGCGGCCAACGAAGCGGCGGGCGACCACGCCCAGCCGCTGGCCATAGAAATTGCGCAGGTCCACCACATCGATCGACATGACGGCAAAACTAGCAGAAACGGCGCGGTAAATCGCCCGCGGTGGAACAGCATGCGTGCGCCGACATTGTTTGGCATGATACGGTTAACCGCGCTCCTGATCTCGCTTTTGCCTCACAAGGACCTCACCCATGCCTGCGGAAATCCGCCTGTTTCGCTGTCTGTCGGATAATTACGGCGTGCTGCTGCACGATTCCGAAAGCGGCGCCACCGCCGCGATCGATGCGCCGGAAGCAGAACCCGTCGAGGCCGCGCTGAAGGCAACCGGCTGGAAGCTCACCGACATTCTGGTGACCCACCACCACGCCGACCACACCGCGGGCATCGAGCCGCTCAAGGCGAAATACAAATGCCGCGTGGTGGCGCCGGCGGCCGAAGCCGAGCGGATCGCGGGCGTCGACGAGACCGTCCGCGAGGGCGACAAGGTCAAGGTCGGAAAATTGTCGGGCAACGTGATCGAGACACCGGGCCACACCTCGGGCCACATCTCATTCTGGTTTCCTGACAATAAGGTTGCCTTTGTCGGCGACACTCTGTTTTCGATCGGCTGCGGCCGCGTGATCGAGGGCACACCCGGCATGATGTGGCGCTCGCTCGTGAAGCTGCGCGACCTGCCCGACGACACGGAAATCTATTGCGGCCACGAATACACCGCCGCCAATATCAAGTTCGCGCGCACCATCGAGCCGGACAATCCGGTGCTGGGCGCACGCGAAGCGCAGGTGCGGCAGTTGATCGAGGAAGGCGCGCCGACCATTCCGGTCACCATCGGCGACGAGAAGCTGGCCAATCCGTTCCTGCGCGCGGACGTGCCGGAAGTCGCCGCCGGCATCGGCATGGCCGGCAAGGAAGCCTCGCAAGTGTTCGCGGAAATCAGGGCGCGGAAGAATAAATTTTGACCGCCGCGGCAGATATCATCCGGCAACTCGACCTCAAGCCGCATCCCGAGGGCGGTCATTTTCGCGAGACCTTCCGCGATTCTCACACGATTAATGGCCGCGCCGCCTCCACCTCGATCTATTTCCTGCTGGCGCGCGGCGAGCGCTCGCATTGGCACCGGGTCGATGCGGTCGAGATCTGGCACTATTACGCCGGCGCGCCGCTTAAGCTCGAGATTGTTGACGGTGTGAAAGAGGAAATCGTCCGGCTCGGCGGCGATATCCAGGCCGGCGAGGCGCCGCAGGTCACGGTGCCGGCGCGCGCCTGGCAGGCGGCGGAAACATTCGGCGACTGGACGCTGGTCGGCTGCACGGTGGCGCCGGGCTTTTCCTTCGACGGCTTCGAACTGGCGCCCGCGGGCTGGTCTCCGGCGGGGAAAACGCGATAAAAGCGCCGGTCGTTGCGCGGAGAAGCCAGTGCCGAACAGATCTCAAGCCGTGCGCGGGATGATTGCAGTCGACAAGATCGGTTGCAAAATCCTGTTTCTCAATCCCGAGACTTACGAAACCGAAACGGCGCTCGACGGCTTCCAGCGCACCGTTCACGAATTGCTGGTGATGCCGGAAACAGGGCTCGCCTATGTGCCGATCTTCGGCGACGGCATTCATGGCCGCAATCCCAATCCCGGCCATGAACTGCACGTCATTGACCTCATCAAGCGCAAGGTCGCGCATACGATCGATCTTGCGCCTTACAGCGCGCCGCACACGGTGCGCGCCGCCGCCGACGGGCTGATTTATATTACCTGCGAGAACTCGGCGAAGGTCGTGGCCATCGACCCCAAGACCAACACGGTCGCCGGCGCTATCGACAGTGGCTCGCACAACGGCCACCGGCTGGCCATTACCGGCGACGGCAAGCGTCTTTATACCGACAACGAGGAAGACGCCACGGTTTCGGTCATCGACGTTCCGAACCGCAAATTGCTCGGCAAGATCGCAACGCCACAGGCGCTCGCCGGCATTGCCGTCTCCGACGACGGGCGCACGGCGGTCGCGGTCAGCGACATCGAACCGGTGCTTTTTGTCATCGACACTCCGAGCCAAAGCATGACGCGCACGGTCAAGCTCGAAGGCGTCCCCAAAGCTGCGCAGATCGCGCGCTATTCGCCGGATGGGAATCTCCTCGTCGTCAGCAGCCTGAACAGCAACATGATCAGCTTCATCGACGCGTCATCGTTCGGCGGACAGACCGCGGTGCCGGTCGGCGATCAACCGATGGATTTCACCTTCCGCGGCGACGACCTGTTCGTCGGCTGCCAGGGCGACGGCTCGATGCACGTGATCGATATCCCAACGCGCAAGCACAGACTGAGCTTTGCGGCGGGAAAAGGCTGCGAGTCGGTGGGATTCTTTTAGACTTCGCCACTCAGGCGAAATACTGCCCGCCATTCGCCGTGAGGGTCGCGCCCGTGATCAGGCCAGCGTCGTCGCTCGCCAGAAACACGACACAGCGCGCGATTTCCTCAGGCTCGCCCAGCCGCCCGATCGGGATCAACGGCAGGATCGATTTCTCCAGCACGTCCTTCGGCACCGCCTGCACCATCTCGGTATTGATATAGCCGGGGCAAATCGCGTTCACCGTAATGCCGGCGCGCGCGCCTTCCTGCGCCAGCGCCTTGGTGAATCCGATCTCGCCCGCCTTGGCGGCGGAATAATTGCTCTGGCCGAACTGGCCTTTCTGTCCATTGATCGATGAAATGTTGACGATGCGGCCGAACTTGGCGGCCCGCATGCCTTCGATCACCTGCCGCGTCATGTTGAACAGCGAGCCGAGATTGGTGTTGATCACCGCCGTCCACTGCTCGGGCTTCATGCGGTGAAGCTGGCTGTCGCGCGTGATGCCGGCATTATTGACCAGCACCTCGACGGCGCCGAGTTCGGCCGCGACTGTCTTCACGCCCTCGGCGCAGGCGTCGAACGACGACACGTCCCACTTGAACACCGGGATGCCGGTTTCCGTCTTGAATTTCTGCGCGGCCTCGTCGTTGCCGCCGTAGTTGGCCGCGACCTTGTAGCCGGCGCTCTTAAGCGCCTTGCAGATGGACGCCCCGATGCCGCGGGTTCCGCCCGTGACCAACGCAACGCGAGCCATAACTCAACTCCCCACATCGCCAAACATTCTGCGTCATCGCCGGGCTTGACCCGGCGATCCATCGTTCGAACCAGCATTTTGCAGATGGATGCCCGGGTCAAGCCCGGGCATGACGCCTAACTGTGCTGCGCCGCAACGTGGAAGAGCTCAGCGCTCAACGCTTTCTCTTTGGTGCGTTTTCGCTACCGCTCAACGCACATCGCAATGCCCATTCCGCCACCGATGCACAACGTGGCAAGGCCCTTCTTGGCGTTGCGCTTCTGCATCTCGTAGAGCAGCGTGGTGAGCACGCGCGCGCCGGACGCGCCGATCGGGTGGCCGATGGCGATGGCGCCGCCGTTGACGTTGACCTTGGAGGTGTCCCAGCCGAGGTCCTTGTTGACCGCACAGGCTTGCGCGGCAAAGGCCTCATTGGCTTCCACCAGATCGAGGTCCTCCTTTTTCCAGCCGGCCTTTTTCAGCGCCGCGCGCGAAGCAGGGATCGGGCCCGTTCCCATGATGGACGGATCGACACCCGCCTGCGCCCACGAGACGATGCGCGCCAAGGGAGTCTTGCCGAGCTTGGCGGCTTCGGAGGCCTTCATCAGCACGACAGCGGCAGCGCCGTCATTGATGCCGGAGGCGCTCGCCGCGGTCACCGTGCCTTCCTTGTCGAAGGCGGGACGCAACTTTGAAATGCCTTCCAGCGTAACGCCGGCTTTCGGATATTCGTCGGCATCCACCACCACGTCGCCCTTGCGCGACTTGATGGTGATGGGCGCGATTTCGTCCTTGAACTTGCCGGCCTTCATCGCCGCTTCCGCCTTGTTCTGCGAAGCGACCGCGAATTCGTCCTGTTGTGCGCGCGTGATCTGATATTGCTTGGCGACGTTCTCGGCGGTGTTACCCATGTGATAGCCGTTGAAGGCATCCCACAGTCCGTCCTTGATCATGGTGTCGACCATTTCGAACGCGCCCATCTTCACGCCCTGGCGCAGATGCTGCGCGTGCGGGGCCATGCTCATGGATTCCTGGCCGCCGGCGACCACGATGTCGCTGTCGCCGTTGGCGATCGCCTGATAGCCGAGCGCGACCGCGCGCAGACCCGAGCCACACAACATGTTGACGCCCCAGGCCGGGCTTTCGACCGGGATACCTGCGCCGATGGATGCCTGCCGCGCCGGGTTCTGGCCCTGCCCGGCGGTGAGGATTTGCCCCATGATCACTTCGCTGACGCGGCCGCCCTCGACGCCCGCGCGCGTGAGCGCCGCCTGGATCGCGGTCTTGCCGAGCTCGTGGGCCGGCAGGTTCGCGAAAGCCCCGTTGAACGCGCCGACGGGTGTGCGGGCGGCGCTTACGATGACGATGTCGTCCTTCATCCGAAACTCCTGTGGGGCTTGAGGTTGCGCTGGCGAGCCGGCGGTTTTTGGCGCTGCCGCATCCTCGAACCGGCCGCACCGCCCTGTCAACAACGGCCAACGCGAAGAACTGTCAGAGAAATGGCCCCTTTTTGCGTGTTCTGCAAGGGTTGCCGCACCGCCCCCGTGAGCCTGCCGCGCCGCCACAAAACGACTGGCCGCGGCTGACCGAAAGCGGTTATGCTCAAGCTCTGGGCAGGGAAAACGCGGGCACCATGGCAGACGAAAAAGAGCCAATCACAATCAAGAAATACGCCAACCGGCGGCTCTACAACACCGGCACGAGCACTTACGTCACGCTCGAAGACCTCGCCACCATGGTGAAGGCTGGCGAGAATTTCGTCGTTTATGACGCCAAGAGCGGCGAAGACATCACCCGCTCGGTGCTGGCGCAGATCATCTTCGAGCAGGAAAACAAGGAGGGCCAAAGCCTGCTGCCGATCGCCTTCCTGCGGCAACTCATCCGGTTTTATGGCGACAGCATGCAGATGCTGGTGCCGCGCTTCCTCGAACAGTCGATGTCCTCGTTCACCGGCCAGCAGGGCAAGTTCCGCGAGCAGATGGCGCAGGCCTTCGGCGCCGGCGGTTTCGGCGCGCTTGAGGATCAGGTGCGCCGGAATATGGAAATGTTCGAGAAAACTTTCGCTATGTTCGTGCCGTTCGCCAGCGGCCAGAAGGGCGCGCAAGGGGCGCAAGCCGACAAGCCGCAAGGCGGCGGCGAAATGGACGACCTCAAGCGCCAACTCGAAGAGATGCAGAAGCGGCTGGATAGACTCGGCGGCAAGGAATAGCCGCCCGATCTAGGCGATCGCGGCGTTCCTGCCACCCACCCATGGGCGCGCATCGCTTGCCAGCCCGATCAGCGCGCCTTGCAGGAATTCGCAACCCCATTTCGACAGCAGGCGCGCGGTGTCCTCATCCTGCACCCATTCGGCGACGGTCTTTAAGCCGAGCCGGCGCGACAGTTCGATCAACGTCTGCACGAACGCCCGATCGTCTTCCGACTTGAGCATATTCTGCACGAAGGCGCCGTCGATCTTGATCATGTCGACGCCGAGCTTGCGCAGGTTGCGGAACGAGGTATAGCCGGCGCCGAAGTCGTCGATGGCGATGCGGCAGCCGAGATCCTTGACCCGCCGAACGAAGCCGCGCGCATCGTCCACATCCTGGATCGCCGCGGTCTCGGTGATCTCGATCGTGAGGCGTCCGGCAGCGCCGGGATTGGCGCGCAAGAGCCCGCCAAGCCCCGCCCACCAGTCGGGATCGAGGGTGGACGCCGGCGAGACATTGACGCTGGCATTGAGCGTGGGCGCGGCCGCCAGCTCGTTCACCACCAGCTCGAGCACCCGGTGATCGAGCATGCGCACCAGTCCGAGCCGTTCGGCCACCGGAATGATTTCGTTGGCATGAGCGACGCGGCCGTCGGGGCGGCGCACCCGCATCAGGCCCTCGTAGAACGCAACACTGCGGCTTCCGGCCTCGACCACCGGCTCGAAGGCCAGTTCGATGCGCCGCTCATTGAGCGCGGCCACGATTTCGTCGGTGGCGCGCACGCTGTCGCGACGCAAGGTGTCGCGCTCGACGCTCGGCCGATAGGCGGCAAACGAGCCGGGACGCTTGTTGCGCGCGGCCTGCAACGCATCCTGCGCGCGGTTCAGCAGTTCCGGCACAGAACGGGCATGACGCGGCGCCGTTACGCCACCGATCGTGACCGTCACCGCGACCGGTCCTGCGGACGTGGGCATGGTTTCGTCGCGGATTCCTGACAGCAACCGCTCGGCGGCGACCGTCAACTCCTCCGCCGTGCAACTGGTGAGCACCACGCCGAACTTATTGCCGGAGAAGCGGCCGAGATAATCCTTTCCGCGCATGCGCGCGCGTATGCGTTTGGCGACCTGGGCAATCACATCCTCGGCGACGTCGAAACCATAGGCCTCGTTGAGATGGCCGAGACGATCGATTGCAACCAGCAGGAATCCGCAGGAGCCGCGAAAACGCACCGTTTCATCGAGGACGTCGCGCAGCACTTCGGTCAGATGCGTGCGGTTCATCTCGCCGGTGAGCGGATCGAATTTGGCGAGCTGCACGAGTTCGCGCTCGCGCGCGTGACGCTCGTCGATCCTGCGCACGACGCCATGCGCGCGCAACGGTTTGCCGTCGGGCGACGCAAACCAGCGGCCAGTATCCTCCAGCCAGATCGCCGGTGCCGCCGCATCGCGCCGGAACGCGTATTGCACCTGATAGGCAATGCCGCCGCCGATGTCGCCTTGCGTCGCTTGATTGACGGCATCGTGGCGGCTTTGTCCGCCGTCGGCGTCGACATGCTGCGCATAGGCTTTGCCGCTGGCAATATCGTCCACGCCGACGCCAAGAAGCGCCGACGCATTGGCGCTCCAGGTCACGGCGTCGGTGTCGAGCTGCCATTCGTAGGCGGCCTCGCCGATCGAACCGAGAATTTCTGCGGCATCCGGACGATTGCCCGGTCTATCGGTTTGGGTCACGCACGCCCCTTTTTGGGAACGCCCCGGCGGGCGTTGCTCGGCGGATTGGGTGCGGGCGCGAACCTATGGACAATCAATAAACAAACAGGAAAAGCGCCCGATTTGGTGGGTCCGGCCGCGTTTCTTGCCTGCGGCACGGCACTTGCGACTGGAAGGGATGTTCGCAAGCCATTGTCCCAAAACGATACAGGCGGCGTCTTGGAAATGAACCAGCCCAGCCGCGCTCTGGTGGCGCTGACGCCGGCAGCCGGCCTGAATGGGCCGTTGACTGCCACCTATCGTCAGGCGGCCTTCCTCGCCCATTTGATCGCAGTGAAAGATCAGATGCCGCAGACCCGCGCGCGCCGCCGCGCCGAGCCGGGCGAAGCCTTGGCCGCTTACCGGGCAGCCGGGGCGCTCACGCGCTAGTAGCCCAACGCGCAGCCATCCTTGCGCGATTCCGAGCCGGCGATCAGCACGCCACGCTCCCAATCGATATTGATGATCTGCGCGCCGCCCCACGGCAGCTCCGGCGTGGTGACGCGATGCCCGCGTTTTTTCAGGCCCTCGATGGTCGCAGCCGGCATGCCGCGCTCGATTGCCGAATCTTCGCCGACGAAGAACGCGCGCGGCGCCTCGATCGCCTGCTGCACATCCATGCCGTAATCGATCAGGTTGAGCACGATCTGCACGTGACCCATCGGCTGGTAGTGCGCGCCCATTACGCCGAACGAATAGGCGACACGGTTGTCGCGCATGGCGAGCGCCGGAATAATGGTGTGCATCGGCCGCTTGGACGGGCCGAAGACGTTCGGGTGACCGGCTTCTAGCGTGAAGCAGGAACCGCGGTTGGTGAAGACGATGCCGGTCTTCTCGGTGCACAGGCCGTAGCCGAAATTCGAATAGAGCGTGTTGATAAACGAGACCGCCATCCGATCCTTGTCGACGATCGAAATGTAGGTGGTCTCGTTGCCGGGCGTCGGCATTTTGGGCAGGTCCGCGCGCCGCGCCGGATCGATCTTGGCAGCGAGCGTTTTCGCCCAAGCTTTATCGAGCAGCTTGGCGACGTCAATTCGCATCGTCTTTGGATCGGCGATATGTGTGTCGCGCACGGCATAGCCGATGCGCGCGGCTTCCAGCATCAGGTGAAAGCGCTCTGGACCGAGTGCGTCGAGCGATTTCATGTCGAAGGTTTCAAGGATGTTGAGCATCACCAGCGCGGTGAGGCCCTGCCCGTTCGGCGGCAATTCGAACACATCGAGGCCGCGATAATTGCTGGAGATCGGCGTAACGACCTCGCCCTTGTGTGTGGCAATGTCGTCGGCCGTAATCAACGAGCCGTGGGCGGCCAAAGTCGCCGCCATGTCGTCGGCAATCTCACCTTGGTAAATCGCGCGCGCGCCCTTGGCGGCGACGGCCCTCAGCGTTTTCGCCAGCGCCGGCAGCCTGATGACGTTGCCTTCTTTCGGCGCGGCGCCGTTGAACAGGTAATGCTTTGCCGTGCCGGGGTCGCTTTTGAGCCGCGTGACAAAGCGCGCCCAGTCAAAGGCGACGCGCGCGGCGACGGGAAAACCGTTCTCGGCAAATCCAATCGCCGGCCTGAGCGCGCGATCGAGACCGATGGTGCCGTACGCCTTGAGCGTCGCCTCCCAGGCTTCCACCGCGCCCGGCACCGTCACGGCATGGATCGACGTGCCGATGTCGGCGAGGCCCTGCGCACGCAGCGCTTCGGCGGACGCAGCTGAAGCCGCACGGCCCGATCCGTTGTAGCCCCAGGCCGGTTGACCGGGTTTCGCCAGCATCACGAAGCAATCGCCGCCGATCCCGGTCATGTGCGGTTCGACCACGCAGAGCGTAGCGCAAGCGGTCACCGCGGCATCGGCCGCGTTGCCGCCCTCGCGCAGCACATCGATCGCGGCCAGTGTCGCGAGCGGATGCGAGGTCGCCGCCATGCCGTCGCAGGCGATGACCGGCGAACGTCCGGGCAATTGGAAATCACGGCTCATGGTGCGAAAACTTCTGCGCGGTCAGACGTGCGGCATGCCGCCTTCGATCGTCAGATCGCGCTGGGCCGTGCGCAGCGTCACCGCGAAGCCGCCGAGCACGTCGATGAAGCTCAATACCAGGATCAGGAAGAAGGTCGCCGTCGCCGCCTGCTTCACCAGCAGGAACTCCACCAGCATGGCGAGGAACAGGATCAGGGAGAGCGCGTGATCGACCACGGTGCGCATGCCGATGCGGGTCGATTTCATCATCTCGCCAAACAGCATCAAGATCGAAAGCGTGATCAGCATGTCGCCGGTCGACAGCGTCCAGTCGGCGCCCGACACCATGTGCACGGTGACAACCACGCCGGTCCAGCTCACGCCCGGCATCAGGAAGGCGATGATGTTGTAGATCGCAAACGGCAGGATCAGCAGCGGAAAGCCGATGAGGAACATGGTCAGCTTTCCCCCTGCTTGACGTGTCCGGTTACGCCTCGCTCTTCACCTTCAGCACCTGACGGCCCTTGTACATGCCGGTCTTCAGGTCGATGTGATGCGGGCGGCGCAATTCGCCGGAATCCTTGTCCTCGACGTAGGTTGGCCGCTTGAGCGCGTCGGCCGAGCGGCGCATACCGCGGCGCGACGGCGAGGTTTTTCTTTTCGGCACAGCCATGGGACGAAAGCTCCGTTAAATTCGCGACATATCGGTATGAGGCGGGCTTATAGAGGATGGGCCGCGCCAAGGCTAGGGGCAAACTCTAGCGCCTTTGCACGACGCATTCGGCGGCGTCCGGCGCCCGCGCCGCGCGGCTTTCATAGAGCGCGGCGAGCCGGCGCAGACCGGGCCCGGGCCGGCGCGCGTCGCGGTCATGCGGATTGGGCAGCACGGCCGCCATCAGCGCCGCCTGATAACGTGAGAGGTCGTGCGCGGGCTTGCCGAAGGCGCGGCGGCTGCCGGCCTCGATGCCGAATTCGCCGTTCGGGCCCCACTCGGCGATGTTGAGGTAAAGTTCCAGGATGCGCCGCTTGGACAGCACCAGGTCAATCCACAGCGCG
>DATATS010000125.1:0-11308 GCA_036268675.1 Pseudolabrys sp. | reverse complement strand
GTGGTGAACGATCGGTAACGCCGTTCGATTCAATTGCAAGCGCAACGGAACATTCACCGTTGCAAATAAACCTAATCTTTATGGTGTTATTTAAGCCGATTTTAGACTGCCCCTTCTAGGGTGCGATGTCTGGAGCGGGGAAACAGGGCCTCGTTACCGGATGAGCGACTAACAATAAAACGCAAAAGGGGCGTTGGACATGAAAGCCGTTATGAAGACGGTCGAGGGCGGCGAGCAGGAGCCGCGCTTCGACCACATCAGGCCGCTTTATCTGGAGGCCTTGACCTTGGTCGAGCGGCTGCACCGCCGCTTGCTCGACGTCATCAAGGACGAATTCGACCGCCGCGGCCGTGCCGACATCAATTCGGTGCAGGCGCTGCTGCTCTACAATATCGGGGACAAGGAGCTGACCGCAGGCGAACTGCGCACGCGCGGCTATTACCTCGGCTCCAACGTGTCCTACAACCTCAAGAAGCTGGTCGAGATGAGCTTCCTCGATCACCAGCGCTCGCGGGTTGACCGGCGCTCGGTGCGCATCAAGCTCACCGACAAGGGGCGCGAGGTGCGCGACATCGTCGAGACGCTCTATCAAAAGCATGTGCGCACCGTCGAGCAGGTGGGCGGCATCAATGCCGACGAGTTCACCACGCTCAACAAGTCGCTGCATCGGCTCGAGCGCTTCTGGACCGATCAGATTCTCTACCGCTTGTAATTCCTCCAATGGCGAAAAGTCCTTGCCCCGGCCCCTTGCGGCCGGGGTTTTGTTTTGGCTAAAGATCGGCCACAAATTCGCCCGCTCCCCCCGATAGCCCAGATCGTCATGGCCAAGGCTCCCTCCCGGTCCGGCAAAAGCCCGGACCGACGCGCGTTTTTGAAGGTTTTTGGCGCCGGTCTCGCTACCGGGGCGGCGCTGGTGCGTCAGGCGGCGGCTGCCGACAGCGACAAGATGCTGCAGGCGCTGATCGACCAGAACCAGCACCGCGAACTGGGTCAGGACTTCGACAGCGCCTCGCGCACCATCCATATGCCCAGGGCCTCGCTGCCGACGCTCTCGCCGTCGACAGTGCAGACCACCGAGCAGGCGGTCGGCCAATATGAAGGCATCCTTGCGCGCGGCGGCTGGCCGATGGTGCCGCCGGTCGAACGGCTGCGGCTCGGCAACCGCCATCCGAGTGTCGTGCCGCTGCGCCAGCGGCTGACGGTCGCCGGCGATCTTGAAGCCAATGCCGGGGTGACCGATATTTTCGATTCCTATGTCGAGGCGGCGGTGCGCCGCTTCCAGGCGCGCCACGGCATCAACGTCGACGGCATCGTGCGGGCGGAGACTTTCACAAGGCTCAATATTCCCTGCGACGTGCGGCTTGCCCAACTGCGGACCAATGTGGCGCGGCTGAAAGCTGCGATCGAGCATCTGCCGCCGCGCTTCGTCATGGTCAACATCCCGGCGGCGCAGGTCGAAGCGGTCGAAGACGGGGTTGCGGCCGGGCGCTACACCGCCGTGGTCGGCCGGCCCTCGCGGCCGTCGCCCGAGGTCAACAGCAAGATCATCGAGGTCAATTTCAATCCGTACTGGACGGTGCCGGTCTCGATCGTGCGGCGCGACCTGATCCCGCTGATGCAGAAGGACCCGAATTATCTCACCAGCGAGCACATCCGCATTTTCGATCCGCATGGCGTGGAGCTCAAGCCGACCGAGATCGACTGGAATTCGCAAGAGGCCGTGAACTACCGCTTCAAGCAGGACCCGGGCGATTTCAATTCGCTCGGCACGCTGCGTATTAATTTTCCGAGCAAGGACGGCGTGTACATGCACGACACGCCGGAGAAGAATCTGTTCGGCGAGGACATGCGCTTCGATTCATCCGGCTGCGTGCGGGTGCAGAACGTGCGTCAACTGGTGGACTGGCTGCTGCGCGACACGCAAGGGTGGCCGCCCAACCAGATCGACGCCGTGATCAAATCGGGCGACCGCATCGACGCCAAGCTCTCAAAGCCGGTGCCGGTCTTCTGGATTTACGTCACCGCATGGGCGACGCCCGACGGCGTGGTGCAATTCCGCGACGACATCTATCACAAGGACAATCTCGGGCCCGTCGCCACGACCGTGAAGGGTTGAGATCGTCCGTCCATTCAGTGCCGGAAATTGAGCCGCAGCACGGCTTGGCCGTGCTCCATGACGGTTTGCGCGCGGTCGGCCTGCCGGCGCACCAGGAAGCCTGACAGCCTGCGCGGCCCATCGTCCGTTTCCAGGATGTCGCTCTGCGAGGGCGGCTGGTCCGGCAGTTCGAGCGCGACGCCGTCGTATTTGAGCTTGGCGTCGATATCAAACTCGTCATAGCTCACCGAAAGCTCGATCGGCCCGTCGATCCGGCAGAACTCGATGATCGCTTCGGCCGCCTGCTGAACCGCGAATTCAACGCGGCTGCTGACATCGCGGCGCGCGCCCCATGCGCCGGCCGCGCGCTCGATAAAGTTTTCGACATCGTTCAGGACGACCGTTTTCGGGTCGATCGTCATGGTCACGGTGCGGCGGATGCCGATGCGGAATACGAGATTGAGTGAGAGCGCAACGAGCGTTGCCACCACCAGCGGCGAGGTAACCAGAGCCTGCGCCCAGGCCGGCACGCCTGTGAAGGCCGACGGAACCACCGAGACCATGAAGAACGACATCATGCCGCTGCCGATGACGAGCGTGCGGCGCGGATCGAGCACGCGCGACGTAATGATCTGCAAGCCACCGATCATGATGAATACCGCGGTGAACAACAGCGCCGACGCCATCACCGGCGGCGGCATGATGGTCAGCACGCCGACGATCGTCGGCTGAAACGCCGCGACCGCGAGAATTGCCGCGACGACGAAGGCGATCCGCCGGCTGGCGACGCCGGTCGCCGCCACCAGGCCGACATTGGCGGTTGAAATCGTGAGGCCGTAGGTGCCGAGCAGACCCGCGATAACCGCGGCGATGCCGTCGCCGAAAATGCCGCCGCTGATCGATTTCATTTCGGGGCGCACCCATTCGGCGTCGTTGATGCGCTGGTACGTCGTCACGACCGCGGTCGCGCTCATGGCGGCGGCAAGGCCGGTGACCGCGAACGGGATCACCATTGTCCAGCTGAACGCCCAGGAGATGTGCGAAAATTTCGGCAAGGCCACCACCGGCAGGCTCAGCACGGCATGCACGTCGGCGGCTGTGATGTGGCCGGTAAAGCCCGACAGCACATAGCCGGTGAGCATGCCGATCAGGATGCAAAACAGCCGCAGCTTTCCTTTATTCCAGATGTTGAGCGCGATCATCACGCCGAGACTTGCGCCCGCGACCAGCGCGTCGCGGCCGGCCACCATATTGCCGTGCGCGGCGCCGAGCAGGATGCGGAGTGCTGCCAGTCCGATGATGACGCCGATCAGAAACACGACCATGCCGGCGGTCTCGGGCGGAATGAATGCGCGCAGCCGCGACCACACCCGCGACAGCACGATCTCGACGAAGCCTGCGAAGATGGTCATGCCCCAGACCAGCGGCAGGCCGCCCAGTTTGGCCGCCAGAATCGAGGGGGCGAGATAGACGCCGGTGAATATCGAAGGTGCGAGGAAGCGGCTGCCCACCGGCCCGCGTGGCAGCGCCTGCAAGATGACCGCCACCGACAGTGTCAGCATCGCTAGGCGCAGGATGGCGGAAATCTCGTCGGCCGGAGCGTGCGCTTCGCGCGCCACCACCAGCGGGTAGATCATGAAGATAGCAATGACGCCGACGTGCTGGACCGCGCTGATTGCAACAATGGCGGCCGGCGGCTTTTCATCGCTGCCGTAAACGAGATTGGCTGGTTTCTTCATTTGCCCCGGCAGGATCGAGACAGTCTCGCGGCCCGCGACAATGGACCATGATCCGGGAGCCGTGACCAGCATCCGTGGCATGGCTGTTGAAAATACCGGTGGACGCAAGATATTGCGTCGGCCATCCACGCCAACCCAATGCTTGGCGGTTTAAGGCCGATATGCTATCTGCGGGCAACCCCGGAATTCCTTGAGCGCGGCGCCGGCCTCGAAGTTGGCGCCAGGAGACTGCAATGTCGGCGACCCCGAAGCCTGCGGGCGAAACCAGCGATTTCTTCACCGCGCCGCTCGCGCAGGTCGACCCCGAGATCGCCGAGGCGATCGATCTCGAACTCGGGCGCCAGCGCGACGAGATCGAACTGATTGCATCCGAAAACATCGTCTCGCGCGCCGTGCTGGAAGCGCAAGGTTCGGTGCTCACCAACAAATATGCCGAAGGTCTGCCGGGCAAGCGCTACTACGGCGGCTGTCAGTTCGTCGATATCGCCGAGCGTCTTGCGATCGAGCGCGTCACCAAATTGTTCGGCTGCAAATTTGCGAACGTGCAGCCCCATTCCGGCGCTTCCGCCAACGCCGAGGTGTTCTTCGCGTTGATGCAGCCCGGCGACACGTTCATGGGATTGAACCTTGCCGCCGGCGGCCATTTGAGCCACGGCATGGCGCTCAACATGTCGGGCAAATGGTTCAAGCCGGTGCCGTACAATGTGCGGCGCGAGGACCAGCGCATCGACATGGATGAGGTCGCCAAGCTTGCGCGCGAGCATAAACCCAAACTCATCATCGCCGGCGGCTCGGCCTATCCGCGCACCATCGACTTCCGTGCCTTCCGTGACATCTGCGACGAGGTCGGCGCGCTGTTGATGGTGGACATGGCGCACTTTGCCGGATTGGTTGCCGGCGGCGCGCATCCTTCGCCGTTCCCGCATGCCCATGTGGTGACGACCACCACGCACAAGACGCTGCGCGGCCCGCGCGGCGGCGTGATCCTGTCCGACGACGAAGAGATTGCCAAGAAACTCAATTCTGCGGTGTTTCCCGGCATGCAGGGCGGCCCGCTGATGCATGTGATCGCCGCCAAGGCGGTCGCCTTCGGCGAAGCGCTACGTCCAAGCTTCAAGATCTACGCCAGGAACGTGGTCGAGAACGCCAAGGCGCTTGCCGAGACGCTCAAGTCGCACGGGCTCGATATCGTCTCGGGCGGCACCGACACGCATCTGATGCTGGTCGATCTGCGGCCCAAGCGTTTGACGGGCCGCGTGGCGGAACTGTCCCTCGGCCGCGCCCATATCACCTGCAACAAGAACGGCATTCCGTTCGATCCGGAAAAGCCGTTCGTGACCTCCGGCATCCGGCTCGGCTCGCCGGCCTGCACCACGCGCGGCTTCGGCATCGCCGAATTCCGCAGCATTGGCGAAATGATCGTCGAGGTGCTCGACGTGCTCTCGCAGAAGGGCGCGGACGAGGATTCGATGATCGAGGCCGCCGTGCGCGAAAAGGTTACGGCGCTGGTTTCACGTTTCCCGATTTATCCAAGCGCATGATCCCGAAAAGTGGGAACCGGTTTTCGGATAAGATCATGCGCAAACAAATATAGCGGGTAGGGGATTCCATGCGTTGCCCGAGTTGCGCAAGTCTCGATACCCAGGTGAAGGATTCGCGCCCGACCGAGGATTCCGCGGTGATCCGCCGCCGCCGCGTTTGCCTCACCTGCAATTTCCGCTTCACGACGTTCGAGCGCGTGCAGTTGCGCGAACTGACGGTGATCAAGCGCAACGGCCGCCGCGTGCCGTTCGACCGCGACAAGCTCATGCGTTCGGTGCAGATCGCGCTGCGCAAGCGCGCGGTCGATCCGGAGCGCATCGAGCAGGAAGTGTCCAAGATCGTGCGCGAACTGGAAAGCCAGGGCGAGAACGAAGTCTCCTCCGAGGCGATCGGCGAACTGGTGATGGAGCATCTGCGCGAGATCGACGACGTGGCCTACGTGCGCTTCGCATCCGTCTATCGCAATTTCCGCGAGGCCAAGGATTTCCGCGCTGCCCTCGACGAATTGTCGAGCGAGGACGAGACCAAGGACAGCGCCAAGCCCGCGATCGCGAACAAATGAGCGCGCAGGCCAAGCAGAGCGCGCCCATCGCGGACAGTGACGCCGCGCGCTTCATGGCGCTGGCGCTTGCGCTCGGGCGTCGCGGGCTGGGCAACACCTGGCCCAATCCGGCGGTCGGCTGCGTGATCGTCAAGGACGGCGTGATTGTCGCCCGCGGCTGGACGCAAGCCGGAGGCCGGCCGCATGCCGAGGTCGAGGCGCTGCGCCGCGCCAAGAAGCTTGCGCAAGGCGCGACCATGTTCGTGACGCTTGAGCCGTGCTCGCATCACGGCAAGTCGCCACCTTGCGCCGACGCGATCATCAAGGCGGGCATCGCGCGCGTGGTCTCGGCCATGGAAGATCCCAATCCGGAGGTCAAAGGTCAGGGTCATGCGCGGCTGCGCGACAAGGGCATCGCCGTCGATGTCGGCTTGATGAACGAGGAAGCAGCGCGTGCGCATGCCGGCCATATCATGCGCGTTACCGAGAACCGGCCCTGCGTGACGCTCAAGCTCGCGGTCTCGGCCGATGGCAAATCGGGGCTCGCCGGGCGCAAGCCTGCCGTCATCACCGGGGACGCTGCGCGCACGCGCGTGTTCCAGATGCGCGCCGAGCATGACGCGATCCTGGTCGGCATCGGCACGGTGCTCGCCGACAATCCGCATCTGACCTGCCGCCTGCCGGGCATGTTCGAACGCTCGCCGGTGCGCGTTGTTCTTGACGCGCAATTGCGCGTGCCGCTGGCAACCTCGGTGGTGGCGACGGTGCGCGAGACGCCGACCTGGGTGTTCGCTTCGCGCGACGCATCGACGATTGCCGAGGATGTGCTGCAACAAGGAGGCTGCAAGGTTTTCCGTGTCCCGGATGCGGGCGGCACGCTCGATCTCGACCAGGTGCTCAAGGTGCTGGCGAGCGAGGGCATCACCCGGCTGATGGTCGAGGGCGGACCGACCGTTGCCGCCGGTTTCGTCAAGTCCGGTCTGGTGGACGAGGCCATTTTGCTGCACGGAGAGAAGACCATCGGCGCCGACGGCATCGATCCGCTCGAGGGCATGGCGCTGAGCGCGCTGACGAAAAAACTGAAGGCATGCGGCAGCGAGACATTGGGCGCCGACACGCTCGAAGCGTTTGAGCGGGCCTGAGATGTTCACCGGCATTGCCACCGATATGGGCGAAGTCCGTTCGGTCAAGCCGCGCGCCGACAGCCTGCATCGCATCACGATCGCCTGCAACTATCCGCGCGCGACGCTCGCCGATGGCGCTTCGATCGCCTGCGCCGGCGTCTGCATGACGATCGTCGAGGCGGGCGAAGAAGGCGGCCGCAGCTGGTTCGGCGTGGACGCCGCGGCCGAGACTTTGGCGCTCACCACCGTCGGGCGCTGGCGGCACGGCAGCAGGGTTAATCTCGAGCGGCCGCTGAAATTCGGCGATGAACTGGGCGGGCATCTGGTGGCCGGTCACGTCGACGGGTTGGCGCACGTGCTTGCACGCGAGGACTTGACCGACAGCGCGCGGTTGACCTTTCGCGCTCCCCAGGCATTGAGCCGCTTCATCGCGCCCAAGGGCTCGGTCGCGCTCGATGGCGCCTCGCTCACGGTCAACGCCGTCGATGGCGATACGTTTACGGTCATGATCATTCCGCACACCTTGCGGGTGACGACCTTCGGCGCCTTGCGTCAGGGCGAGGACGTCAACCTCGAAATCGACACCATGGCGCGCTATGCGGCGCGGCTGATGGAGATGAAATGACTTTTCATTCGTCGCGCGGCTAGCTCAGTGCGCTCCCTCTCCCCATTGGGGAGAGGGTAGGGGTGAGGGGGTTCCGAGATTTTCGATAGGCCATAACCCCTCACCCGTCGCGCTATCGCGCGCCGACCTCTCCTCATGGGAGAGGTGAACTGCGTGCCCCTTGTTCGTCGCCCGGGCGCTTGCTACCACGCCGCCTCATAAGGAAATTCCAAGCGATGGCGAAAAAAATACGTGGCTTGAAGAAGCAAAAACCGCTGCACATGCTCATCGTGGAGGCGCGCTTCTACGAGGACATTTCGGCGGGGCTGTTGAGCGGCGCGGCGCGCGCGCTCGATGCCGCGGGCGCTGCTTACGAGTGCATCGCGGTTCCCGGCGCGCTGGAGATCCCTGCGGCCATCGCGATGGCGGTTGACGCGGCGGCACGCAAGCGCGCGGCCTATGACGGCGTGATCGCGCTCGGCTGCGTGATCGAGGGCGAGACCTATCACTTCGAGCTCGTCTCAAATGAATCGGCGCGCGGCCTGATGGATTTGTCGATGACGCGGCAACTGCCCATCGGCAACGGCATCCTGACCGTCGGGACGCAAGCGCAGGCGATAGCGCGCGCGGGCGACGACAGCCGCAACAAGGGCGCCGCCGCCGCCAATGCTGCGCTCGCCATGGTGGCGCTCAAGCGCAAACTTGGGTCCCGCTGATGGCGGGTGGCGCGCTCAACGATAAAGAGGCGCGCAAGGCAAACCGGCGCGGCGCGGCTCGCCTTGCCGCGGTGCAGGCGCTCTACCAGATGGATCTCGCCGGCACCGGCCTGAACGAGATCATGGCCGAATTCGAAAGCCACTGGATCGGCCGTGAGGTCGAGGGCGAGCAATATTTGCCGGCGGAAGCCGCATTCTTTCGTGACATCGTGTCGGGCGTGGTGCGCGAGCAGCGCGCGCTCGACCCGCAAATTGACGAGGCGTTGTCGAAGGGCTGGCCGCTCAAGCGCATCGAGGCGATCCTGCGCGCGGCCTTGCGCGCCGGCTGTTACGAATTGAGCCACCGGCGCGACGTGCCGGCGCGCGTTGTGGTGAAGGAATATGCCGACGTTGCGGCGGCCTTCGTCGGCGGCGACGAGACCGGCATGGTCAATGCCGTGCTCGATCAACTGGCGCGCAAGTTGCGCGCGGCGGAATTCGCCGGGTGACGATATGACCGACGATCCATCGGGCGAAGACCGGCTGATCGGGCGCTTCTTCAAGCCGCTGGCGACGCACCCGGGCGCGCTGTCGCTCACCGACGATGCCGCCTTCATCAAGCCGCCGCCCGGATGCGACCTTGTGCTCAAGACCGACGCCATCGTCGGTGACATTCACTTTTTTACAGACGACGCGGCGCATACGGTCGCAAGCAAGGCGCTGCGGGTGAACCTTTCCGATCTCGCGGCCAAAGGCGCCAGGCCGCTTGGGTTTCTGCTGGCGCTCGCGCTGCCGAAGGAAACCGGCGACGACTGGCTGGAGAATTTCGCGCAAGGACTGCGCGGCGACGCGGTGCTTTACGCTTGTCCGCTGTTCGGCGGCGATACGGTGCGCACGAGCGGCCCGATCATGGTGTCCATCGCCATGTTCGGCAGCGTGCCGGAAGGAACGATGGTGCGGCGCACCGGTGCAAAAGCAGGCGACTTGATCTTCGTGAGCGGCAGCATCGGCGATTCGTCGTTGGGGCTGGCCCTGCGCAAGGGCCGGGATCTGACGCTTGCCGAGCCGCAACGCCAGCATCTGGTGTCGCGCTATCTGCTGCCGCAGCCGCGCAATGGGCTGGCAGAAGCCGTGCGGTTGCACGCATCGGCGGCGATGGATGTTTCGGATGGGCTCGTCGGCGATCTCACGAAACTTTGCGGCGCCTCCCAAGTGCGCGCCGAGGTTGAGGTCGCACGCGTGCCGCTGTCGGATGCCGCCAGGGCGGTGATGGCGGCCGATCCCGCCGCGTTTGAGACCGCACTCACCGGCGGCGACGACTACGAAATTCTCTGCACCGTGCCGCCCGGCAAGGCAGAAGGTTTCCGCGTTGCCGCACAGGCCGCGCAAATCGCCGTGACCGAGATCGGAAAAATCACGGCCGGCGAGGGCGCCAACTTTATCGGCGCGGAAGGCAAGGTGCTGTCCTTCAAGCGCGTGTCCTTCAGCCATTTCTGACCCAAGACGGCGACGCGCGAGCCGGGATATAGTGGACGCGTCCAGGGGTCCAGGAAACGTCAAGAAACGTCAAGAAACACCAGGGAATTGCCAAGGAAACGCCATGCACGATGTGACGAGCAAAGAAGAACACTCGCATATGCCCCACGGGCTGAACGAGAATTTCGTGGCGCTGCACCGGAGGTTCCCGACCTCGGCTTACTTGCGCGAGCAGGCGCCGCGTCATGTGCCGAAATTTTCATTCGAATATGGCGACACCGGCGCCGGCGCCGATGTAGGCATCGCCGACAACTGGGCGGCGTTCGATGCCATCAAGGTCGTGCCGCGCTATGGCGGCATCACCACCGTGCCGCCGATCGACGTGGAGTTGTTCGGCACGCGTTACGCGGCGCCGGTCGGCATCGCGCCGATGGGGGGGCCCTCGCTGGTGTGGCCGGGCGCCGACCTGTTGCTGGCGAAAGCCGCGCAGCGCGCGCGCGTTCCCTATACGCTGGGCGTTGCCGGCGGCGCGACCATCGAGGAAGTCGCCAAGGTTGCGCCCGACGTGTTCTGGCTTCAGCTTTATCGCTTCTATCGCAACGAACACAAAATCGGTTTCGACCTGATCGACCGCGCCACTGCCGCCGGCGTCAAGGCGCTGGCGCTCACCATCGACGTGCCGGTGCGCACCACGCGCTCGCGCGAATCCTACGCCGGCCTCGGCCGCGAGTTCCGCCCCAACGCGCGCATGATCCGCGAAATGCTGACGCGGCCGAAATGGCTCATGGCGCTTCTGCGCCACGGCTATCCGCGCTTTGCGACCATCCGTCCTTACGTCGGCAAGCACGCCGGCACCAACGAAGTCATCCGCTTTGCGCGGCAGGAAATGGGCGGCGTCTTTTCCTGGGAAGAAGTCGCGCGCTATCGCGACCGCTGGAAGGGTCCGATGCTGGTCAAGGGAATCCTGCATCCGGCCGACGCGGAGAAAGCCGTGTCACTCGGCATTGAAGGCATCTGGGTGTCGAACCATGGCGGCCGCCAGATCGAAGCGCTGGTGCCGTCCATCGACGTGCTGCCGGCGATCGTGTCGGCGGTCGGCCGCAAGGCCACCATCGTGCTCGACAGCGGCATCCGCTCGGGCCAGGACGTGATGCGCGCGCTGGCGCTCGGCGCCAACGCGGCCTTTGCGGGCAAAAGTTTCCTGTGGGCGCTCGGCGCGCTCGGCGATTCCGGGCCGGGGCATCTCATCGATCTTTATATCGACGAACTGCGCTCTTCGCTCGGTCAGATCGGCGCACGCTCGCTCGCCGAGGCGCGCGACGCGGTCATCCGCCACACCAATGCCTGGCGGTTCGACCGCAACGATTAGACCTGAGCTGCCGTCTTTAACGTCGTCATGCCCGGCCTCGTGCCGGGCATCCACGTCTTTGTCTCGGCAACGCAGGCGTGGATGGCCGGGACAAGCCCGGCCATGACGGAAGTGGAGCCCTGC
>DATATS010000124.1:0-6740 GCA_036268675.1 Pseudolabrys sp. | reverse complement strand
CTTGACCATCTCGACCCGTTCGCGCGGGCTCATGCCGGCAAGCGGTTCGTCGAGCAGCAACAGTCTCGGCGAACTCGCAAGCGCGAGCCCGATCTCCAGCCTCCGTTTCTCACCGTAGGCAAGCTCGGCCACCGGCGTGTCGGGCCGTGCCGTCAGATCGACCAGTTCGAGCGTGCGCTCGACCTGCTCGGTCAATCCGGGAATGCTGGACACGCGCCGCAGCATATCGAGGCGGAATTTCCCGCGCAGCTCGGCGAGCGCGGAGATGGTCAAATTCTCACGTACTGTCAGGCGGGTGAACAGCTGGTTGACCTGATAGCTCTTGGTCAGTCCGAGCTGGCACACGTCGGTCACGCTCATGCCGGTGATGTCGCGGCCTTCGAATACGATCGTGCCGGAGGTCGGCGGCACCTCGCAGGTGAGCATCCGGAAGAACGTGGTCTTGCCGGCGCCGTTCGGGCCGATGACGCCGCGCCGCTCCCCGTGATTGACGGTGAAATCGATGCCGCTGTTGGCCAGGAGACCGCCGTAGCGCTTGGTCAGGCCGCTCGCCTGCAAGATCGGCCCCGAGGCGCGATCGGTGTCACGATGCGGTGCCGGCATCGGTGCCGGCGCCGGCTCGGCGGCGAGCTCGATCCGCGCGGCCTTCTGCTCCTCGGCCGCCGTCATGCCCGGCACCAGCGCAGCCGCTTCGGGCTCGACCTTCTTCGTGCGCCCGCGCGTTGCCAGGGTGTAGAGATCCTCGATACCGCCGATCAGGCCGTGACGCAGGAAACAGACCAGCAGCACGAATACGATGCCGAGCACGAGCTTCCAGGCAGCGCCGAGATGCAGCGTGGTCTGCAGGAAGTCATTGAGATAGAGCCAGACCGCGGCGCCGACCAGCGGGCCGAACAGCGTGCCGGCGCCGCCGATCGCGGTCTGCATCACCAGTTGCCCGGACGTGTCGAACATGAAGGCGTCGGGCGGCATAAAGGCTTGCAGCACACCGAGCAATCCGCCCGCAAAGCCGGCGTAAGCCGCGGCGATCACGAACGCGGTCAGCTTGTAGCTGCGGATGTCATGGCCGACCGCGGCGGCGCGAAGTGGATTGTCACGGATCGCTCGCAATATGGCGCCGACCGGCGAACGCACGATGCGCAACGCGATCACCATGCCGACGAAATACCAGAAGGCCAGGAAAACATAGAGCGACTCATCGGTATTGAATTGGAATGTCGTGAAACCGAGATTGAGAACCGGCGTCGGAACGCCGGGCAGCCCGTTCTCGCCGCCGGTATAGGCAGCCAACGGATTGAATTCGACAAAGAAGAAAACTTCCGCGATCGCCACCGTGATCATGGCAAAGTAGATGCCGGTGCGCCGGAGCGCGATCAGCCCGACCAGGTAGCCGATGATCGCGGCGGCGATCATCCCGATGAACAGCGCCACAATGACGTTCGGAAAATTCAGGATCGTGAGCAGATAGGCAGCGACCATGCCGCCGGTCCCGTAGAAGGCCGATTGGCCGAACGACAACAGGCCCGTGTAGCCGAACAGGATGTCGAATCCGATTCCGAACAGGCCCCAGACCAGAATGCGGTTGACCGTGCTCGGCGAAAATCCGAGATGCGGCAAAATGAAAGGCACCGCGATCAGCCCAATGGCCGTCAGGGCCTCGACGACGAAGCGGCGTTGCCTGAGCATCACAAAACCGCCGTCATTCGCGGCCGGCCGTGCCAAGCAGGCCGTATGGCCGCAGCACGAGCACCAGCGTCATCGCCACGAACAACATGACGTAGGAATAGCCGGGATTGAACATCGAGGTGATGCTGATGATTTCGCCTGCGATCAAGCCACCGAGCACAGCACCGGGAAACGACCCGACACCGCCGATGACGACGACGACGAATGTCTGCACCAGGATCGCCTCGCCCACGTCCGGAGCCAACGAGACGACCGGCGCATTGACAATACCTGCAAAGCCGGCGGCCATGGCGCCGATGCCGAAAACAAGCATGAAAACCTTATAGACGTCGATACCGAGCGAATCGACCATGATCGAATCCTCGATGCCGGCGCGCACGATCATCCCGATGCGGGTGCGATAGAGCACGATATAAAGCGCAATCAGCGCCACGACGACGATGCCGAGTAGCGCGATCCGGTAGGTCGGATAGAACATGAACCCGAGCGGCAGGATGCCGCCAAGCCCCGGAGGCGCCGGCACGACTTTCGAAAGGCTGCCGAAGAAAAAGCGAACCGCTTCGACGAAAACGATGCCGAGACCGAAGGTGACGAGCAGCTGATCCTCGTGCGGCCTCGAATAGAAATAACGGATGATGCAGCGCTCGACCACAATGCCAAGCACCATGCCGAACAACGATCCGGCAATGACCGCGACGACGAAGGAGCCGGTGTAGCTATAAGCCAGCCAGCCGGCGTAGCCACCCAGCATGAACATGGCGCCGTGCGCCAGATTGAGAACGCCGAGCGTGCCGTAGATGATCGTCAGGCCCGACGAGATCAGCGCCAGCAACGCGCCGAGTACGAGCCCGTTGAAACACTGCGAAATAAAATTACCCCAGTTGATCACGCGCCCACCCGCTATCGTTCCCCATGCCTGCCGCCGGACGATTGACCGGCCGCGTCAGGCGTTACGTTTTCTTTATATACCACACAAAGCTGGCGGCCGTGCTTTTCACGGCACGCCCGCCATGGCCGCAAGAAAGGGCCTTCCCCGCATCACCGATGCGGAGAAGGCATTTGTCGAGATCAGGTGTAGTCGCCGAGTTTGCAGCCGAAGGCGTCGGGCTTCTGCATCAAGCCTGCGCCCGGCACGACATCGAGGACTTCCCAATAGTCCTCCTTGTTCTTCATCTGCTTGGGCGACTTGCCTCTGACGATGATGACGGGGTGGACCCCCTGATGGTCGGCCGCGCGGATGTGCATGTCGCCAACGGTGGAGGGATAGGTCTCCCCCTTCTCGTATTGCTTGATGACATCAGGCGGGTAGAAGGTGCCGGCTTCCGAAACCATGCGCGCCCAGAGGGCGAATTGCATGTAGCCGTTGTTGGCGGTCCATTCGGGCTTGTAGCCGAACTTCTTGTCAAAGGCCTCGACAAACATCTTGGCCAGCGGAAACCTGTCCTCCAGCGTCCACCAGAAGTCGGTGGCTGCATAGACGCCCTCGGTGAGTTCCGGCCCCACTTCCTTGGCGAGGAACGGAATCTGGTACGGAATGACCAGCTTCATCTTCGGGATCAGGCCGAACTGCTTGGCCTGTTGGACCGAGAGCACCGCGTCGCGGCCCCAGTTCACGTTGACGATGAACTCGGCGCCGGAATTGGCGATGTTGGTCAGATACTGGCTGAAGTCCTGCGTTCCGAGCGGCGAAATCTGGTTGGTCACCATGGTCCAACCGCCGTTCTTGCTCAGGTAGTCGTTCACCGACTTGGTGACGGTGTGACCGTAGGTGTAGTCCGGCGTCATGAACGCCGCTTTCTTGTTCTTGCCGAACGCCTTCAGCAGCACCGGACCGATCGCGTTGGCCGCGGTCTCGCCGTAGAAATTCTGGCGGATCGAGTAGCGCGCGCAGTCCTTGCCGGTGGTGTCGTTGGAGCCGGAAATGCCGGTCACATAGAGCACCTTTTCGCGCTGGGCGAACTTGTTGAGCGCCACCGCAACCGCCGAGGAGGTTGCTCCGGTCATCAGGACGATCTTGTTCTGGGTGATGAAGGTCTGCTCTTCCTGCACCGCATTGTTCGGCTTGGCGCCGCTATCGGCGATAACCAGCTTCACCTGCTTGCCGAGCAAGCCCTTCTTGAGCTTGGGCGCGATCTTCTTCATCAGCGGGTGGCCGTCGTTGATGTGCTCGACGGCGAGTTGCTGGCCCTTGATTTCATCTTCGCCCTGTACCGCATAGGCACCGGTGCGCGGCATGGCGGCGCCGATGGTAACGGTCGAGCCTTCTGAACCGGCCGGCCAGGTGCCGATTGGCGGCTTGTCGGCCGCAAAGGCCGGCATCGACATGACGAGCCCCGGCAGCATCGCGCCACCGGCGAGGCCTGCGCTGGCCTGCAATAACGCTCGGCGTGAGACGCCGTCGTATTTATTGTGAGACATTGTAACTCCTCCCTTTTGTGGGGTTATTCGGGTCGCCCCGTCGAATTGACTGATGCAGTTTTTTCTTGTCGCACGCTTTTTTCAATTGGCCTTGCAAAAAACAACACTCCGCCGCGCCTAAGCGGCGTATCGATCGTAGCCAAAAGTCATTTGCCTTCCGCGCAGGCACATTCGTCAATGCCACTTTCGTCGCGGCGCTATGGTGCGGTGCCCGCGTGCGAGCGCGCCGCGCGCAAAATCGGCCCGGGGAATCGTTGCGGACGAGCACAGTGCAACGCAGTATCGATTTGTCGCGCCGCAGCATAAAACCGCGCGGCATCGCGTCGCGTTGGAGACTTTGGGCGTTGCTGAACGGAGTCAGGCCGCCGAAGCGGGCGCCGCGGGATCGCGGTCGATCAGGATCCATACCCCGCCCTGACGCGAGGACTGCACGCGCATGCGCATGTCGCGCCGCGGGGCGGCGAAATCGCCTGCCCAGCCGAACTCCATGTCGACGGGACCGGCTTCCATCGCCCGCATGATGCGGCCGCGGAAGTCGTCGCCGCTCATGCAGCGCGCCACCGCGAAGAAATTTTGACCCAACGGGCGTGCGCCATAGCCGGACAGGCGCGCCTCGGTTTCGCTGTAGAACAGCACGGTGCCTTCGCGGTCGAGCAGGATCACGCCGAAGGACAAGCGATCGAGATCGGCTTGGCTGAGGTCTTCGACGCGCGCCGCCAAATCCGGCGCATTGAAATCGATAGTGACATTGGCCATGGACAGCGTTCCTTCCACAGATGCCAGATGTTTTTTATCGATGGCCTCGTCGGCCCCCGCAAAGAATTTGCACACATTTACTTTGAGTCGACAAGCGCGGATTAGTTGGGACCCCACCGATTCAATCGCATGCCGCAATGTGAGAAACAAAAACTGCGGCGCGGAGCAATTGTCACCCCAAATTCAACTCTTTGAAGAAATCGTTTCCCTTATCGTCTATAACGATGAACGCGGGGAAGTTCTCCACCTCGATCTTCCAGATCGCTTCCATGCCGAGCTCGGGATATTCCTGCACTTCCACTTTTTTGATGCACATATCGGCGAGCTTCGCCGCGCTGCCGCCGATGGAGGCGAGATAAAAGCCGCCGTGCTTCTTGCAGGCGTCGCGCACCTGCGCCGAGCGATTGCCCTTGGCGAGCGAAATCATCGAACCGCCCGCCGCCTGGAATTGGTCAATATAGCTGTCCATTCTCCCGGCCGTGGTTGGGCCGAATGAGCCGGACGCATAGCCGTCCGGCGTTTTCGCAGGGCCGGCATAATAGATCGGATGCTGCTTGAAATAGTCGGGCAGCCCCTTTCCTGCTTCGAGCCGCTCGCGCAATTTCGCATGCGCGAGATCGCGCGCCACGATGAGCGTGCCGGTGAGCGAGAGCCGGGTCTTCACCGGATATTTCGACAGCTGCGCGAGGATTTCCTTCATCGGCTTGCGCAGATCGACCTTCACGACCTCGCCGCCCAATTTCTCCTGATCGACGTCGGGGAGATATTGCGCCGGGTGCTGCTCAAGCTGTTCGAGGAACACGCCATCCTTGGTGATCTTGCCGAGCGCCTGCCGGTCGGCGGCGCAGGAGACGCCAAGTCCAATGGGAAGAGACGCGCCGTGGCGCGGAAGCCTGATCACGCGCACGTCGTGGCAGAAATATTTGCCGCCGAACTGCGCGCCGACGCCGGTCGATTGCGTCATCTTCAGGACTTCCTGCTCCATCTCCAGATCGCGGAACGCGTGCCCCGCCTCCGAGCCCTTGGTCGGCAGTTCGTCATAATAATGCGTGGAGGCGAGCTTCACCGTCTTCATGGTCAGCTCGGCGCTCGTGCCGCCGATGACGATGGCCAGATGATACGGCGGGCACGCGGCTGTGCCGAGCGTGAGCACCTTCTCCTTGAGGAACGCCAGCATGCGGTCGTGCGTGAGGATCGACGGCGTCGCCTGGAACAAAAACGCCTTGTTGGCCGAGCCGCCGCCTTTGGCGATGAACAGGAACTTGTAGCCCTCCTCACCCTCGGCGTAGATCTCGACCTGCGCCGGCATGTTTGATTTGGTGTTCTTCTCCTCGAACATGGAGATGGGCGCGAGCTGCGAGTAGCGCAAATTGCGCTTGAGGTAGCTGTCGCGCGCGCCTTCCGCGAGCGCCGCCTCGTCCGAACCGTCGGTGAAAACGAGACGGCCCTTCTTGCCCATGATGATCGCCGTGCCAGTGTCCTGGCACATCGGCAGCACGCCGCCGGCGGCGATGTTGGCGTTTTTCAGAAAGTCGAAGGCGACGAACTTGTCGTTGGCGGAAGCCTCCGGGTCGTCGAGGATTTTCCGAAGCTGCTTGAGGTGCCCCGGGCGCAGCAGATGGTTGATGTCGTTGAACGCGGCCTCCGCCAGCGCGCGCATGGCCTCGTGGCTGACGATGAGCATGTCCTTGCCCATCACCCTCTCGACGCGCACGGCGCCGACATCGAGCTTGCGATACGGCGTCTTGTCCGGCCCGAGCGGGAACAGCGGCGTGTGGTGGTAGGGCGGCGGTGTGGGGGGAGAGATGGGGGCGTTCATCAATGGGCTCCGGGAATTCAAGCTTGTCTCCCGGCATGTCGGGCCGGAAACGGGCGTCGGC
>DATATS010000123.1:0-17216 GCA_036268675.1 Pseudolabrys sp. | reverse complement strand
GTCCTCGAGGCGCGGGGCGCGCAGGGCAAGCCGCTTGGTCTCGAGGACGGGGATACTGCCCTCGCGGGGTGGCTCTCTCGGTATCGCTTCGCAGAGTGTCATGGCACGGGCTCCTGGTTTCAACATGGACCGGCGGAATTGCCGGGGTTGAAAAGCGAAGAGGGGGAGCCGGTCACCCGTCTCCCCCTCTCGAAGCCCAGAAAGGCCCCGCCGGTTCGACTGAATGACCGGCGGACCTCGATTTTGGTCTACCGTCTTACTCGGCCGCAGCCTCCGTCATCGGTACAACCGACACGATTTTGCGGCCTTTGGCTTTCGTAGCGAACTGAACTTTTCCATCGACGAGCGCGAACAGCGTGTGATCCTTGCCGAGACCGACATTTAGGCCGGCATGCCATTTGGTGCCGCGCTGGCGCGCGAGGATATTGCCGGCCAGGACGATCTCGCCCCCGGTCGACTTCAAGCCCAGACGCCGGCCCGCGGAATCGCGACCGTTACGTGAGGAACCGCCTGCTTTCTTATGCGCCATGAGTGCTCTCTCGAATTCCGTTACTCTTTACACCGATTCCGTGACGAAATCATCTCACTTCTTCTTACCTTTTGTAGCCTCTTTGCCGGGCTTTTTTGCGGCCGGCTTCTTGGCCTTGCCCTTGTCCTTGCTCTTGGCGCCTTTGGCCCTGGTTTCGGCGGCGGACGCCTCGCTGGCGGCCTCGCCTTCGACTTTCGGCTTGGCCTCCCGCTTGGGCCGCGGCGTCGCGGTCTTGGAGGGCTTGGCCCCGTCGGTGAGGATTTCAGTGATGCGGATCACCGAGAACTCATGTCGGTAGCCGCGCTTGCGGCGCGAATTCTTGCGCCGGCGCTTCTTGAAGGCGATGACCTTGTCGCCGCGCGTATGCTGGAGCACTTCGCCGGCAACCGTCGCGCCCGCGACGGTCGGCAGGCCGATCGACGGCGTGTCGCCGCCGAGCACCAGCACCTCGCCGAACTCGACGATCTCGCCGGGCTCGCCCTTGACCCGGTCGATCCGGATCACGTCCTCGGCGGCAACACGGTACTGTTTGCCGCCCGCTCTGATGACTGCGAACATCGTTCGTCCCTTGTGTTCGACCCCGGTGCTCGGAAACGTCCGGACCGGCTTCTTTCAGTCGGTTTTGTGAGTGTTTTTAAGGGCTTGCGCCCTTGCAAAAAGCACGCGGACCCGCGGGCCCGCGTTCGCGCATGCTTATGGCGGGGAAAAGCGCGGCCTGTCAAGGAATGGGGCTGGGCGCGGTAAACCCTGAATCCTCATCCAATGACCGGCGGCGGAAGCCCGCTTCCTGCCGTTCAGGTTTCCTGATGAACCGAGGTTTGCGCCGGCGCCACCGCGCCGGTCTCGCCCTCATTGCCGGTCAGCGCCAGCCGGTAGCCGACGCCGAGTTCGGTCACCAGGATCTTGGGCGAATCCGGGTGCGGCTCGATCTTCTGGCGCAGCTTGCGCACGAAGATGCGCAGATAATGCGTGTCATGCACGTGGATCGTGCCCCACACTTCTTTCAACAGGTGCTGATGCGTGACCACGTTGCCGGCGTGCTGGCCGAGAACCTGCAATAGCCGGTATTCCTTCGGCGTCAGCGACAGGCGCGCGCCGTTGAGCGTGACCGCGCGGGCGGCCAAATCGATGACGAGCGGCCCCACCTTGATGGTGGGTTCGCCATTCGCCGCGCGCATCTGACGCCTGAGCGCCACGCGCACGCGCGCCAGCAGTTCGGCCATGCCGAATGGCTTGACCACGTAGTCGTCGGCGCCGAGCTCGAGCAGGCGCACCTTCTGCGCCTCGCTGGAGCGCACCGACAGCACGATGATCGGCACGCTCGACCAGGAGCGGATGCGTTCGACCACCTCGGAACCGTCCATGTCTGGCAGGCCGAGATCGACAATCACCAGGTCGATCGGCCGCAAGGTCGCCGAGCGGATGGCTTCCGCGCCATTGCTGGCTTCATGCACGACAAAGCTGTTGAGCTCGAAGCCGGCGCGCAGGAAGCGGCGGATTTGAATCTCGTCGTCGACGACGAGCACGATCGGGGAAGCGTCACTCATCTGCGTCACTTTCAAGTTGCGGGACGGCGGCTTGCGTTACTGGAATATCGATGGCGACCTTCGTGCCCAGGCCGGAACCGGCGCTGACGGCGGTTATCTTGCCGCCATTGGTCGCGATGAAGGCGTTCGCGATCCACAGGCCGAGGCCGGATCCGCTGGTGGTGGCGGCATGGCGTTGGCCGCGCGCGAAGCGGTCCCACATGCGCGCATGTTCGGCAACGGTAAGGCCAGCGCCTTCATCGCCGACGCTGACGATCAGGCGGCCGTCGCGCGCGCGCGCCGACACCGAGATTTGCGAACCGGGGTGGGAATATTTCACGGCGTTGTCGAAGATCTGCACCAGCGCCTGCTTCACCAGCACCGAATCAACGTGAACCAGCGGCAAATCCTGCGGCAAATCGAGCGCCAGCCTGTGTCCGGAAAGGCGGTTGCGGCAGCGCTCCAGCGCCGAGTCGACGATATCGGCGGGGTCCGCCCATTCGATGTGCGGCTTGATGCCGTCGCTGCTGATGCGGCTGGCGTCGAGCAGATTCTGGATATCATTGTTGAGACGTTCGGCTTCGTTGCGCACATCGTTGACCAGCGCCTGCAATTTCTTGTCGCCGGCCAGGGCGGGCGCGGCGCCAAGCACCGTGGCGGCGCCAAGGATCGAGGCGAGCGGGGTGCGCAATTCGTGGCTGACCGAACCAATCAGCGCCTCGCGCAACTCATCGGTCTGCGAACGCATGCGCGCCTCGTTGATGGCGTGCGCGACGCCGAGACGTTCGAGCGTGGCGGTGGCGTCGGCCAAGACCGCGTCAACGCGCGTGCGCAGCTCATTCGAACTTTCCTGCGTCTCGCGGCCGAGATTGATGGCGATGAGGCCGAATTCGGAGCTCTTGGGCGAGACCGCGCGCACCAGCCAGATTTCGCCGTTTTCGGCGTCGACTGTCACCGTGCCGGCGCCGTCGCGGCCGCCGGAAGCAACCGCGACCGTTTCGGCGAGCACCGCCTCGGGCACGGTGACGCCGGCGCGCCGTCCGCTGCTGGCGCTGGCGTCGCGCGCGCTCGCGAACAGCACGACCTTGCGCTGCATGACGGCGGCCAGGTGGTCTTCGATCGCGGCATGGATGTCGTGCACGTCGAACGCCACCGCCAATCGGCGCGAGAAGGCATAGAGGTCGCGCATGTCGATCTCGCGCTGGCGCGTCAGTTCAAGTTGCCGCTTGAGCCGCGTGGCGAGCTGGCTAACGACCACCGCGACGAAGATGAACAGGATGAGATTGAGGACCTCGTGCGGGTCCGTGATGCGCAAACTGTAGAGCGGCGGATAGAAGAAAAAGGCAGAGGCGATGACGCCGGTGATGGCAGCCGTCACCGCCGAGACCACGCCCCAGCGCGTCGCCGCGATCACCACGGGAATGAGATAAACGACCGATCCGTGGTGCAGCCCGGTCGAGCGCACCAGAAGGAAGACGCCGGCGGTGAGCAGGGCGACCAGCACCAGCGTAAAGCCGATGTCGCGTAGTTCCCGCCGGAGAAGGTCGAAATTCGTCGTGTTTGGCATGGCCGTACCGACCGGGGGCCGGAATCCTTTCAAGCCGCGGGCAATATACGCTTGTTCGCCCAAGCCTGTCTCTGGTCTGTCTTGTTTCTCTTGTCTCTCCTGGCGCGCTTGGTTACATAACGGCCGTCCAGATCGGGCCTATTCAGGGCTTTTTTTGGGCTCCGGAGAGGTGGCAGAGCGGTTGAATGCACCGCACTCGAAATGCGGCATACGGGCAACCGTATCGGGGGTTCGAATCCCTCCCTCTCCGCCAGTTGCCTTGCTGAGTCGCCGGCAGGATTGTGGGCAGAAACCGGAATGACCGAACGACCGAAACTGATACCACCCGGCGGCCACACGCGTGTGCTCCTGCACTCGTGCTGCGCGCCGTGTTCCGGCGAAGTGATGGAGGCCATGCTCGCCTCCGGGATCGACTACACGATTTTCTTCTACAATCCGAACATCCACCCGCAGAAAGAATATCTCCTGCGCAAGGACGAGAACGTCCGCTTCGCCGACAAGCATGGCGTTGCCTTCGTGGACGCCGATTACGACAAGGACAACTGGTTCGCGCGCACCAAGGGGATGGAGTGGGAGCCGGAGCGGGGCATCCGCTGCACGATGTGTTTCGATATGCGTTTCGAGCGCACGGCGCTCTATGCGCACGAGAACGGTTTTCCGCTCATGTCCTCCTCGCTCGGCATCTCGCGCTGGAAAAACATGGCGCAGATCAATGACTGCGGTCAACGCGCCGCGGGCCGCTACGAGGGCCTCGCTTACTGGGACTTCAACTGGCGCAAGGGCGGCGGCGCCCAGCGCATGATCGAGATCAGCAAGCGCGAGGAGTTCTATCAGCAGGAATATTGCGGTTGCGTCTATTCGCTGCGCGACACGAATCGACACCGGCGCGGCCAGGGCCGGCCGACGATCGCCATCGGCACGCAGTTCTACCGCCAGACCGACGCGGACTGAACCTTGCTTCGTCGCTTGTTCCTTGGTTTGGGAGTGATTATTATTGGCGATGGACAACCGATAATGGCTTCAGTCGAAGCATGAGTTCCAACCGAACAAGGTCGATGCATTCTCCTCAGGAAATAGCGGCGGCACGGATGAACCCGCGAGTTGCGGGGGAACTCCGCCTGGAGAAGAGTCAGGTTCTCGGCATCGTCGTCTACCATCTCCTGGCGCTGCTGGCATTTGTCCCATGGTTCTTTAGTTGGACGGGCGTGATTGTTGCGGTGCTCGGCATCTATGTGTTCGGGGTTTTGGGCATCAATCTCGGCTATCACCGGCTTCTGACGCACAAGGGTTTCGATTGCCCGATCTGGCTTGAACGCAGTCTTGCGTTCCTCGGCCTTTGTTGTCTGCAGGGCAGCCCTGCGCGCTGGGTCGCGACGCATCGCTATCATCATGAACATGCCGACGACGAACCCGATCCGCACAGCCCGATCGTGAGCTTCCTGTGGGCTCACGTCGGTTGGATGCTGGTCAAGAATGAGAGAATGCAACGAGAGGGTCTTTATAAAAGTTACGCCAAGGACATCCTGCGCGACCCGTTCTACGCCTGGCTCGAGGGCGGCAAGACGTGGGCCTGGATGGCTCTGGCGCCGTGGGCCCTGTTTTTCTTTGGCGGCTTCATCGCCGGTCTGCTGCTCGGATGGTCTCCAGCCGTCGCCGCCCAGTTCGGTTTAAGCTTGTGGGTGTGGGGCGTGATCGTGCGCACGGTCGTGCATTGGCATTTCACATGGTCGGTCAATTCGGTCACTCATATCTGGGGCTATCGCAACTACGAAACTCCCGACAACAGCCGCAACAACGCGATCATCGCGTTCATCAGCAATGGCGAGGGGTGGCACAATAACCATCACGCAGATCCCCGCTCGGCGCGGCACGGACACAAGTGGTGGGAAATTGACGTGGCCTGGCTGACCATTCGGTTGTTGCAGGCTGTCGGGCTGGCAACTCAGGTCAGAGGTCCGGGATCCGGCGAATAGCCGGGCGGTCGCTGCAAAACTTATTTCTTCTTGATCCGGAACGTCAGCACGCCGTCCGCTTCCGACTTGCCTTCGAGCGTATCGCCGGTCTGGCGCAGCAGGTTCGGTATGTCGATCGCGGTCAGCGGATCGGTGCATTCGGCCACGATCAGATCGCCGCTTTTGATGCCGGTCAGCATCTTGCGCACGCGCAGCGTCGGCAGCGGGCATTTCAGGCCGCGCAGATTCATGGTGTTTTCGGTCACAGCTCGCTCATATCCTGCTCACGTCCCGCGGTCGCGCCTGCGCATAAAAGCCTCGCTGTGCCCGGCGTTATGTTGGGGTAAACTCAATCGTTCGCTCACAACAAGGTCAAGCCCGGCAAGACAATGGCTGCCGCCTCCGACGCCATCCAGACGATCAGCCGCTTGACGCCGCTCGCCGAGGTGCTGGCGGCGATCGATGCCGACGTCAAGTCTGTCACGCCGCGTACCATCGATGTTGCGGCCGCCGCCGGCCGAACGCTGGCCGCCGACGCGTCGGCGCCGGCGCGCCCGAGCGCCGCGGTCGCGCTGGTTGACGGCTGGGCCCTTGCCGCCGATTTGACCCTGGGCGCCGGTGGCTACGCCCCGGCCATGTTCGCGCAGGCGCCGGCGCGCATCGAAGCCGGTCAGCCGCTGCCGCCCGACACCGACAGCGTCGCGCCGTTCGACGCGATAAAAGTGACCGGGACGGGCGCCGAGGCGCTGATCACCGTCAATCCCGGCGACGGCGTGCTGGCCGCGGGCGGCGATTGCGATCCGGCGATTCCCCTGCGCCGTGCCGGCGACCGGCTGAGCGCGACCGATCTTGCGGCGTTTGCCGCCGCGGGTCTTGCCCGCGTCACCGTGCGCGAGCCGCGCGTGCGCGTGCTGCCGCTGCGCGGCAACGCCATCATCAGTTCCGCCGCGCGGCTGGTTGCGGCCGACATCGAGCGGCGCGGCGGCGCCATGCGGCTCGACGAGCCCGGCCGCAATCTCGGCGGCGTGCTGGCGGCGGAAAGCGCCGACGCCATCGTGGTCGTCGGTGGAACCGGAAGCGGACGCAGCGACACCAGTGTGCAGACGCTGACGCGCGAAGGCCGGCTTGCCGTGCATGGCATCGCGCTGAGCCCGGGAGAGACGGCGGCATTCGGATTTGTCGGCGCGCGGCCGGTGCTGCTGCTGCCGGGGCGGCTCGACGCGGCGCTTAGCGTTTGGCTGACGGTAGGACGCCGCATTCTGGAACGGCTCGCCGCCACCAAAATGAAAACGGAGCCGTCGGAAACCTTGACGCTGGCGCGCAAGATTGCCTCGACGGTGGGCCTTGCCGAACTCATTCCGGTCCGGCGCAACGCCGACAAGGCCGAACCGCTGGCGAGCAAATATCTGCCGCTGTCGTCGCTGGCGCGCTCCGACGGGTGGCTGCTCGTGCCGGCCGAGAGCGAGGGCTATTCCGCGGGCTCGCAAGTGCAGGTAAGGCCATGGCCTTGAGGGATTGGCCGTGAGACACGCAGCATGAGCGACAAACACAAAGCGCGGCCGCAGGCCGATGCCGATCTGATTGCGCGCGTGCGCGCCGCGGCGCGACAGGAGCAATTCCTCGATGTGGTGTCGGCCGAGGAGGCGCGCGCGCGTTTCGAGCGGCATCTCGATTTGAAGCCGCTGCCGGCGGAAAGCGTGCCGCTTGCCGACGCCCTGACGCGCGTGCTCGCGCACGATGTGGTGGCCGCCGTCGATGCGCCGCCTTTCGACCGTTCCAATGTGGACGGCTTTGCGTTGCGCGCGTCCGACACGATCGGCGCCGGCGACAGCCGTCCCAAGTTGCTCCAGCTCAACGCCGAAGTGATCGCCTGCGGCGATGTGCCGGCGTTGCAGGTTGCGCCCGGCACCGCAACGACGATAGCGACCGGCGGCGTGATCCCGCGTGGCGCCGATTGCGTGGTGATGATCGAGCAGACCGAGTTGCTCGACGGCGGCGCGCCGGCAATCGAATTGCGCCGCGCGGCTGCGCCCGGACAATTCATCTCCTATGCCGGCTCGGACATCGCGCGCGGCGAAACCCTGTTGCGGCGTGGCGCACGCATCGGCTCGCGCGAGATCGGCATGCTGGCGGCCTGCGGTCTCGCCCGGATCGACGTGGTGCGGCGGCCGAAAGTCGCGGTGCTGTCGACCGGCGACGAATTGGTGGCGCCCGGCAAGCCGCTGACGGGAGCGAGCGTCTATGACAGCAACGGCGCGATCGTCGCCGCCGCCGTGCGCGAGGCCGGCGGCGAAGCGCTGGCGTTCGGCGCTTTTCCTGACGATGCGAGCGTGCTGGAAAAAGCGGTGCGGCGCGCGTTGAGCGACGCCGACATGGTCGTGCTCTCGGGCGGCACGTCGAAGGGGGCCGGCGATCTTTCACACACGGTCGTGTCGCGCCTCGGCAAGCCGGGCATTCTCGTTCACGGTGTCGCGCTCAAGCCCGGCAAGCCGTTGTGTCTCGGCGTCGTCGACGGCAAGCCAATTGCGGTGCTGCCGGGATTCCCGACCTCGGCAATCTTCACGTTTCACGCGTTCGTCGCGCCAGTCATCCGTGCGCGCGCCGGATTGCCGCCGGAAGCGGCCGAAACTCTTAAAGCCCGCGTGCCGGTGCGCGTGGCGTCCGAACTTGGCCGCAAGGAATTCGTGCTGGTGTCGCTGATCGAAAGCGGCGAGGGCACGATTGCCTTTCCGACCGGAAAAGGCTCCGGCTCGGTGACGAGTTTCTCGCAGGCCGACGGTTTTGTGGAGATCGACCAGCTTGCCTCCGCGCTCGATGCCGGCAGCGAGGTTCAGGTGACGCTGATCGGCAGCGCGGCGCATGCGCCGGATCTCGTCATCATGGGCAGTCACGATGTCGCGCTCGACGTGGTGGTGGGCGCGCTGAGCGAACGTGGTTTCTCCGCGCGCGTGCTCGCGGTCGGCAGTCTCGGCGGGGTCGCCGCGGCAAAGCGCGGTGAATGCGATGTCGCGCCGGTGCATCTGATCGATCCGCAGAGCGGCCAATATAATCTGCATCTAGCCGGTGGCGGGCTGACGCTGGTGCGCGGTTGGCAGCGCATGCAGGGCATCCTGTTCCGGCCCGACGACAAGCGTTTTGCGGGCAAGGATGCTGAGGCGACGCTCGCAGCAGCGCTCGCGGACAGCGCCGCGCTGATGGTCAACCGCAATGCCGGCTCCGGCACGCGCGTCCTGGTGGACAAATTGCTGGAAGGCGCGCGGCCTGCCGGTTACGCCAACCAGCCGAAATCGCACAACGCGGTCGCGGCGGCGATCGCGCAAGGGCGCGCCGACTGGGGCGTCGCCATCGAGCCGGTGGCAAGGCTCTATGGTCTTGGCTTCGTGCCGCTTGCGCCGGAGCATTACGATTTTCTGCTGGTTGACGGGCGCAAGGAGCGCCCCGCGGTCAAGGCGTTTCTCGCAGCGTTGCGCGATCCGGCGACACGGGAACGCATCGCCGCCCTCGGCATGCTCCCTGCCGAAGACTGATGGCCGTCATTGCCGGCTGGATTTGCGGTCATATCTGTGGGCCGCTAGGCTTTCAGACGTTAATTTCGCAAGCGAGATTTGAATGCGTGATCCGGGCCTGTCCGAAGCTATTCGCGCCGCCGGCGGCGTGAGCGAACTGGCGCGCATGATCGGCATATCGCAGCCTTCGGTCTCCAACTGGATTCGCGTGCCGGCCGACCGGGTGGCAGTGGTCGAGAGCGTCACCGGCATCGACCGTGCCGTGCTGCGGCCGGATCTCTACGGCGACACGAAGACGCCGGCGCGCGATTTGACGCGCATCATCGGTCTCGCCGGCTGGAGCGGGTCGGGCAAAACCACGCTGATCAAGAAGCTCATTCCGCATCTGCTGGCGCGCGGCCTGAAAGTATCGACACTCAAGCACGCCCATCACGGCTTCGATCTCGACCAGCCCGGCAAGGATTCGTTTTTCCATCGCGCCGCCGGCGCGACCGAGGTGGTCATTTCCTCCGCCAAGCGCTGGGCCATCTTGCACGAATTGCGCGAGGAACCGGAATGGGACCTGCCCGCGCTGGTCGCCAAGATGTCGCCGGTCGATCTGGTGCTGGTCGAGGGTTTCAAGCGCGACCCTTTCCCCAAGCTCGAAATTCACCGCGCCGAAAACGGCAAGCCGCTGATCCATCCGGACGATCCGCATATTGTCGCCGTCGCGTCCGACAGCGCGCTGCCGGCGTCGAACGTGCCGGTGGTCGATCTCAACGATGTCGATGCGATTGCCGAACTGTTGCTGAAGCACGCGGTGCCGGTCGGCGACGTGGCGAGAGGCAAATAATGGCGCAGCTCACCGACGACTGTTTCGCGTTTTCCGGCCCGCTGCTGCCGCTCGACGATATGGAGCGGCTGATCGGCGAGCGGGTCGCGCCGGTCGCGGGGACCGAGCGCGTGACACTGCACGGCGCGCGCGGGCGCGTCACATCCGTGGACGTGATCGCGCCGGTCGATCTGCCGCCGTTCGATAATTCGGCCGTGGACGGCTATGCCGTGCGTCATGCCGATCTCAAATCGAATGCCGACACCCGCCTTTCGGTGAGCGGACGGCTGACGGCAGGCGCGCGCGCCGGCTTGGCGCTGAAACCCGGCGAAGCCATCCGGATTTTCACCGGTGCCGCCATGCCCCAAGGTGCCGACACCGTCTTCATGCAGGAAGATGTCACGGTGGATGGCGACCGCGTCACCGTGCCGGCGGGCCTCAAGCTCGGCGCCAACCGCAGGCTTGCGGGCGAAGATGCGCCGGCGGGCGCGGTGGTGCTGACCGCGGGTACGGTGCTGGAAGCCCAGCATATCGCATTGGCCGCGGCGCTCGGCCTGACGGAGATCGAGGTGCGCCGCCGGCTCAAGGTCGCGATTTTTTCCACCGGCGACGAGGTGGTGGAGCCGGGCATGCAGCGCAGCGGGACCGCGATCTACGACGCCAACCGTTATCTGTTGACCGAATTATTGGAGCGGCTCGGCGTTCTCGTCACCGATCTCGGCATCCTGCGCGACCAGCCAAGCGAACTCATGCGCGCGCTCAAAGACGCCGCCGCCGGTCACGATCTCATCGTTACATCCGGCGGCGTCTCGACCGGCGAAGCCGATTACGTGCGCAATGCGGTCGAGCGCATCGGCAAACTCGTTTTCTGGCGCGTCGCCATCAAGCCGGGGCGCCCGGTGGCCATGGGCGTGATTCCTGATTCGGGTAGGACGGGCGCCGCCGGCCACAGTGCGGCCTTCGTCGGATTGCCGGGCAATCCGGTTGCGGTGTTCGTGACCTTTGTGCGGGTGGTCAAACCGCTGCTGCGGCGACTGTCCGGCGCGCAGCCGCAGAAGCTCATCGCGCTGCCGGTGCGCGCGGCTTTCGCCTACAAGAAGAAAAAGGATCGCCGTGAATATGTGCGCGTGGCGTTGCGGCGCGCTGCCGACGGCGAGATCGAAGCGGTCAAGCATCCGCAGGACGGCGCCGGCATCCTGACCTCGCTGACCGAGACCGACGGCCTGCTGGAATTTCCGGAAGACGTGACGGCAATTGCCCCCGGCGATCGCGTCGGCTTTTTGTCGTATGCGGCGCTGACCGGCTAGAGCCCCTGCATCTGCAACGCCATGCGCTCGGCGCGTGCGGCGTCTTCCGGCGTGTTGACGTTGAGAAACGGATCGACCGGCTCAGCCGGCCATTCGGCAATCGCAATGCCGTGGCGCGCGGTCCACACCTCGATCTTGCGCAGGTCCTCGTCGACCAGCGCCTTGCGCAAGTCCGCGCGCAGTGCCAGCGGCCACAAGCCCACCACCGGATGGCGCCATTCGCCGGAACGCGCGCAGGCGAGCGGCACGCCGGCGCCCATCTTGCGGCGGGCGACGTGCAGCCTTTCGACCAGATCGTCGGGCAGGAACGGACAATCGCCCGGCACGCTCACGATCCATTCCACGCCGTTGTTCTGCGCGGCCAACCAATCGAGGCCGGCAAGAATACCTGCAAGTGGGCCGGGATGATCCGGCACGTTGTCGGGCACTACGGTAAGGCCCGTATCGTCAAAGCGCGCGGGATCGCCGTTGGCGTTGATGATCATGCCGGTGCATTGGCCGGACAGCGTCGCCAACACACGGTCGAGGATGGAAATGCCGCCGATCTCGATGCGCGCCTTGTCGCCACCGCCCATGCGGCGCGCCAATCCGCCGGCGAGCACAAGGCCGAGTGTGGGGGGAAATATCTGCGCCGCTGCTTCTTGCACCTAATGCGCCTTCCGCATTTGCTCAATTGTTACGCCAATAGCCTCCCATTCAATGCGGTCTTGATCTGCCATATAGAGCAGCCGGATCTTTGCTCGATCTTCCCTGTTTTTTCCGTTTGGCATCTCAGGGCAGCGTTCTTCGATTTCAAGTTGGCGTTCATACGCTTTTGCGATTTGGCTCACTACCTCAAACATTTGCTGTCTCACACTCAATTCGATTGCGGCGTGCTCGATCCGTCTAGGAGAGCGCTAGCCACTAACAAAATTAGGTTCACGAAATCGCCAAGTCAATAAAGACAAAGTCAACCTTATTCATCATGCACCGCCGCCTTGCGCCGGTGCTTCGAACTTTCGTCCTCGACAAACTTAAGGTCCTGATCGAATACGATGCGGTCCTCGCCGGCGAGCGCGACGAAGCGTTTTCCCCGCGCGCGGCCGATCAGCGTCAGATTGGCCTTGCGCGCGAGTTCGACGCCCCATGCGGTGAAGCCCGAGCGCGAAATGAGAATGGGAATGCCCATGCGCACCGTCTTGATTACCATTTCCGACGTCAGCCGGCCGGTGGTGTAGAAAATCTTGTCGGCGGCTTTGACCTTTTCCTTGAACATCCAGCCGGCGATCTTGTCGACCGCGTTGTGGCGGCCGACATCCTCCATGTAAACGAGCGGCTGGTCTTCCTTTGCCAGCACGCAGCCGTGAATGGCGCCGGCCTCCAGATAAAGCGACGGCGTGGTGTTGATCGTGTTGGTCAGCGCGTAAAGCCATGAGGTGCGCAAGGTCGCCTTCGGCAGCGAGACATTTTCCAGCGCTTCCATCAGGTCGCCGAATACGGTGCCCTGCGCGCAGCCGGAGGTCTGCACCTTCTTCTTCAATTTCTTTTCGTAGTTTGTCTTGCGCCTGGTGCGCACCACGACGACGCTCAATTCTTCGTCGTAGTCGACGCCGGTGACCGTGTCGTCGGGCAGCAGCATGTTCTGATTGAGCAGGAAGCCGACCGCCAGATATTCGGGATAGTCGGCGATGGTCATGGCGGTGACGATCTCCTGCGCATTGAGGAAGATCGTCAGCGGGCGCTCGACCGTCACGGACGTCTCGATTTTGGCGCCCGTCTGATCGATGCCGGTCACGCGCTCGGTCAGCCGCGGGTCTTGCGGATTGGGCCGGATGATGTAGCCGTCGGTCTTCTTGTCCATCATGGAATTATAACAGACCCGTTTGCGGGACGCCTGCCCACAGCGGTGGGCCGCATTTTCACCCCGTCATACAAGGCGAAATCGCCCGCCCATGGTTCCCTGCGTTGCGTTGCCGCCATAATATAGATGGTAACGACAATGAGCCGATCCAAGGCTCAATGCTTCAGCGCCAGGGAGATGCGTCCATGTTTCGCGCCACCAAAGACATCATACTGCCGACCACCATCACCGGCTCGCTGCCGCGACCGAGCTGGTACACGGAAAATTTGGGCACGCGGCATTTCCTCGAGGCGATGGTCTCGCGGCGGTTTCGCGAGCAATACGAAGACGCGCTGACTTGTTATCTGCGCGATCAGGAGGTCGCCGGCCTCGATATCGTCACCGATGGCGATTGCCGCTTCGACGATGACGTCGGCGGCCAAAGCTGGACCGCCTATCCGCCAACGCACATGTCCGGGCTCGACATCGCGCATCCGGTGCCGACGCCGGCCGGGCGTGGTGGCATCTGGTTTCCGCGCGGCCACATCCTGCACGACTATCTGGAATCGCGCGTCATGCCGGTGATCACCGGCCCCATCGGGCGCGGCAATCTGCAATACACCGCGATGTGGAAAACCGCGCAGCGCTTCACCGAGAAGCCGGTGAAATTCGGCGGCGTCTCGGCGGAGATCGTCGCCTTCGCGCTGCAGGACAAACACTACAAGAGTATTCCCGAGCGTATTTTCGCGATCGCCGATGCCTTCAATGAGGAATATCACGAACTGGCCGACGCCGGCTGCCCGGTGATCCAGATCGAGGAGCCGCAGCTTCACTTGATCGCCATCCGCAAGATTCAGGACAAGGTGATCAACCAGGAATTGATGATGGAGGTGTTCAACCGCACGGTGAAGGGCTTGCGCGCCAAGACCGAAGTATGGGCGCACTCGTGCTGGGGCAATCCATCCCAGCAGCGCATGTTCGCGGACGTGCAAAGCTATAAAGCGGCGCTTGAGAACTACAACAAGATCGACGCCGACGTCGTTACCTTCGAGATGTCATCGTCGGGCGGCATCGACCTCGAAGCCATCGGCAAGATCGTGACCGACAAGAAAATTTCCGTCGGCGTGATCGACCATCACACGCTCCAGGTCGAGCAGCCAGAGCAGGTGGCGGCGCAGATCCGCGCCGCGCTGAAACATATCCCGGCCGAGCGGCTGATGGTTTCGACCGACTGCGGCATGGGGCGCGAGGGCATGAGCCGCCGCCATGCATTCTACAAGGCGGTCGCGATCGTGCTCGGCACCAACATCGTGCGCAAGGAACTGGGGTTGCCGGAAGCCAGATGCCTTGCCGCCGACGAGCGCTATTCGCTGGTGGTGCCGACGAAGTAAGCCGGCAGGCTCGCGCACCGCGTAACTGGCGGTTGTGCGCTGAACGTCATCGTTGCGCTCCGGTCGCCGGTACAAAGCCGTGGTTCGTGAAAATCGTCTGTCCCGCCGGGGACACAATAAAGTCGGCAAACGCCTGCGCCGCAGGCGCTGCGCCATTGATCACGGTGAGCCCATAATCGGCCGCAACGCTTAAGCATTCCTGTAGAGCCACGATCTGTTGCCCGGGATATTGCTCCCGCGCGGCCAGCGCATTGGTGCAATACGTGAGGAAGATGTCGGCGCGGCCTTCCGCGACGTGCCAGCCATAGACCGTGCGGCCCGCAGGCGGCGCGGGGCTCGTTGCGCCGCCGGTCAGTTGCAGCGCCTTTGCTCGGAGCACCGCCCGCGCGCCCGGCCTGAGCGCGTCGGCTTTGTCGAAGACGTCAAACGCGTAATCGCCGGATGGGTCGGCGCCCGGCGTCGAGATGCCGAGCTTGATGTCGGGATCGAGCATGCGGTCAAGCAAGCCCGCGCTGTCCATTTGCAGACCCGGCGTCACCAGCGCGCACAGTTTATTGCGTGCAAACATGACCACGGGCCCGGTTTTGCCTACATCATGCAGCGCGCGCGGATGCGTCATATTGGCGGACGCGAACAGATCGGCTTTCGCCCCGCCGACGATCTCATCCTTGAGCAGGCCGGAAGGGCCGAATTTCGTCGCGACCCGATTGCCGTTCGCCGCCTCAAACGATCTGGCCATGCCGGCAAGCACGTCTTTCAAACTGCCGGCGGCGAAAAGCTGAACCGCCTCCGCCGCCGGTTTTGTCATTGTCGGCACTGAAAGCGCGCCGCTGCGCGCGCCTCACGCGTTCGGGTTGTCGGCGTCCGGGAAGAACAGTTCCTGGCCGTCCACTCTGTATCCGGAGATGACCTTCTGGCCCTCCGGCGAGATCAGGTAGTCGATGAACTGCTGGCCGAGATCCTTCTTCACATGTGTGCACTTGACCGGATTCACCATGAAGACGCCGTACTGATTGAACAGGCCCTTGTCGCCCTCGACCTCGATGACCAGGTCGCCCTTGTTCTTGAAGTGAATCCAGGTGGCGCGGTCGGTGAGCGTGTAGGCGTTCGAGGCCGACGCGGTGTTGAGCGTGGCGCCCATGCCCTGGCCGATGGCCTTGTACCAGGGGCCTTTGTCCTTCGCGATGTCGATGCCGGCGCTCTTCCAGATGCGCAACTCGGCGCTGTTGGTCCCGGAGCGGTCGCCGCGCGAGATGAAATCGATCTTCTTGTTCATGATGGTCTGGAAGGCCTTCTTGACGTCCTTCGTGCCTTTGATTCCGGCGGGATCGCTTTTCGGCCCGACCACGACGAAGTCGTTGTACATCACCGGGTGGCGCGGGCCGCCATTGCCTTCCTTGATGAATTTTTCTTCCTGTCCCTTGGCGTGGACGAACAGAACGTCAGCGTCGCAGCGCCGGCCGGTGTCGAGCGCCTTGCCGGTGCCTTGCGCGATCACTTTGACGGTGATGCCGGTCTTGGCCTTGAACTTGGGCAGCAGATAATCGAACAGGCCGGAATCCCGGGTCGATGTCGTCGAGGCGACCACAATCGACTTGTCCTGCGCGTTGGCCGCGGGCGCGGCGAAAATTGCGGCGCCAAGAGCAGTACCAAGAGCGGTAGCAAGCGTGGCGGCGGCAATCAAATGGCGTTGTTTGGACATTTTTATCCTTCTCGTTTCGTCTTGCTTCGACTCATACCAGCAACTCGCCGGCGATGAATTTTTTTGCTTCCTCGCTGCGCGGCGCCGCAAAAAACTCCGCGGCATCGCGATTTTCAATCAGGCGGCCGCGATGCAGCAGCACGATGTCGCCGGCAAGCCGTCTGGCCTGTCCGATGTCGTGGGTGGACATCACCACCTTGACGCCGCGCGCGGTAACGGCGCGCACGATATCTTCGATGGCCTTGGTGGCGGCGGGATCGAGGCTGGCGGTCGGCTCGTCGAGAAACAGTACGGCGGGATCGCGCGCCAGCGCGCGTGCGAGCGCGAGGCGTTGCTGTTCGCCTCCTGACAGCCGCCGCGCCGGCCGGCGTTCGAGGCCCCGCAAGCCGACATCGGCAAGCAATTCGGCGGCGCGCGCCTGACGCCTGTCACGCGGCACGTTCGCCGCCGCCAGCGCATAGCGGATATTGCCGGCGGCCGAACGGCGCAGCATGGCCGGCCGCTGGAACACGATGGCGCGCCGGGTCGGCGGCGACGTTTCGCGTCCGCCCCAGGTCATGAGGCCATGTGAGAGCGGGATGAGCCCCATGGCGGCGCGCAACAGCGTGGTCTTGCCGGCGCCATTGGGGCCGATCAGCACCGACGGCGCGCCGGATTGAAACGTCAGCGTGACGCGATCGAGGATCGTTACGCCTCCGGCGCGGACCCCGGCTTCGACCAGCATGATCGGCAGATCGACGGCAGGAGGGCGCATCGTCATCCCGCATAGCGTTCGCCGGCGCGGCGCGCGCCCCAGGCCAACGCGTTGATGGCGACGACGATGGAAATCAGCACCATGCCCAGCCCGATGGCGAATGGCAGGTCGCCTTTTGACGTTTCCAGCGCAATCGCCGTGGTCATGGTGCGGGTGAAGCCGTCGATATTGCCGCCGACGATGAGGATGGCGCCGACCTCGGCGGCGGCGCGGCCGAAGCCCGCGAGTAGCGCCGTCACCAGCGAAAAGCGCGCATCCCAGATCAACGTCGCGACGCGGCCGAGCGGGCCGATATTCATGGCGGCGAGTTCGTCGCGGTACTCGACCCAGAGGTCTTCGATGGTTTGCCGCG
>DATATS010000122.1:0-2600 GCA_036268675.1 Pseudolabrys sp. | reverse complement strand
GTCGGTTCGCTCTACGGCGTAAAGTCGCCGGTGCCGACCGTGCATGAAACCATATTCGGCAACGTCTTGCTGCGCGCCGGCGCCAAGATTCCGCTCGACGCCGATCACGAGGAGCGCGCGATCTATGTGGTCGACGGCAGCATCGACATCGCCGGCGACAAGTTCGAGCCGGGGCGGCTTTTGGTGTTCAAGCCCGGCGACAACATCACCGTCAGCGCGGTCACCGACGCGCATTTCGTGATCTGCGGCGGCGCGCCGATGGACGGCCCGCGCCACATCTGGTGGAATTTCGTGTCGTCGCGCAAAGAACGCATCGAGCAGGCCAAGGCCGAATGGAAGGCCGGCCATTTCGGCAAGGTGCCGGGCGACGAGATCGAATTTATTCCGCTGCCGGACAAATAGCTGGATCCTCGCTTTCGCGGGGATGACGCGGGAACGTCACTTCTTCGGCAAGTCGAGCCGGATGCTCAATTCCTTGAGCTGCTTCGGCGTTGCTTCCGACGGCGCGCCCATCATCAGGTCTTCGGCCTTCTGGTTCATCGGGAACAGCACGACCTCGCGCAGGTTTTCCTCGCCTGCCAGCAGCATGACGATGCGGTCGATGCCGGGCGCGATGCCGCCATGCGGCGGCGCGCCGAGCGAAAGCGCGTGCAGCATGCCGCCGAATTTTGCCTCCAGCACGGCTTCGTCATAACCGGCGATGGCAAAGGCCTTTTTCATCACCTCAGGACGATGATTTCTGATCGCGCCGGAGGATAGTTCGATGCCGTTGCAGACGATGTCGTATTGAATGGCGCGGAGCGACAGCAATTTGTCATTGTCCTTGGGATCGAGCGCGAGGAATTCATCGACCGGCAGATTGGGCATTGAGAACGGGTTGTGCGAGAAGTCGATTCTCTTATCTTCTTCGTTCCATTCGTACATCGGAAAATCGACGATCCAGCAAAAATCGAAGCGGTCCTTGGCAATCAGGCCAAGCTCCTCGCCGACCTTGCTGCGCGCGGGACCCGCGAACTTCACGAAATCCTTCGGCTTGCCGGCAACAAAGAAACACGCATCGCCAATGCCCAGCTTCATCTGATCGGCAATCTGCTTGGTGCGTTCGGCGCCGATATTCTTTGCCAACGGTCCGGCGCCGCCCTCCTCGCCTTCGCGCCAGAAGATGTAGCCAAGGCCCGGCTGGCCTTCGCCTTGCGCCCAGGAATTCATGCGGTCGCAGAAGGCGCGATTGCCGCCTTTTGGCGCGGGGATCGCCCACACCGCCGCCTTCGGATCGCCGGCAAGAATATTGGCGAAAATCTTGAAACCGGAGCCGCGAAACGCTTCACTCACGTCCTGCATGACAATCGGGTTGCGCAGGTCGGGTTTGTCGGTTCCGTATTTCGTCATCGCCTCGGCATAGGGAATGAGCGGAAACTTCTCCGTCACCTTCTTTCCGCGCGCGAATTCCTCGAACACGCCGCGAATCACCGGCTCGACCGCGTCGAACACGTCTTGTTGCGTGACGAAGCTCATTTCCAGATCGAGCTGGTAGAATTCGCCTGGCGATCGATCCGCGCGCGCATCCTCGTCGCGGAAACACGGCGCGATCTGGAAATAGCGATCGAAGCCCGCCACCATGATGAGCTGCTTGAACTGCTGCGGCGCCTGCGGCAGTGCGTAGAACTTGCCCGGATGGATACGCGAGGGCACGAGATAATCGCGCGCGCCTTCCGGCGAGGAGGCCGTGAGGATCGGCGTCTGGAATTCAAAGAAGCCGCTCGCCTTCATGCGCGTGCGGATCGAGTCGATCACCCGCCCGCGCAACATGATGTTGTTGTGCAAGTGCTCGCGGCGCAGATCGAGAAAGCGGTATTTGAGCCTGATGTCTTCCGGGTAATCCTGCTCGCCGGCGACCGGCATCGGCAGTTCGGCGGCTGGACCGAGCACCTCGATTTCGTCGATGTAAACCTCGATCTGACCGGTCGGCAGATCCGGGTTCACCGTCCCTTCAGGCCGCATGCGCACCTTACCGTCGATGCGCACGACCCATTCCGAGCGCAGCGTCTCGGCGAGCTTGAAAGCGGGACTGTCGGGATCGGCGACGACTTGCGTCAAGCCATAATGGTCGCGCAGATCGATGAACAGCACGCCGCCATGATCGCGGATGCGATGGCACCAGCCCGAGAGCCGCACTTGCTTGCCGATGTCGGCGTCACGAAGCGCGCCGCAGGTGTGTGAGCGATAGCGATGCATAGCGTTTCTTGAGGCTGTTCCAGGGCGATTCAGGGTGAGTGTGAGCGCCGGGAAAAGCGCACGGGGGTCACGCTTTGTCAAGGCGAGGCCGTTGGCAAGCCGCTCGACAGACTCAAAAGCCGCCTGCACACTGGCGCCTCGCGTCGCCGGACTTGTGCCATGCCGAAACGAAAAAGCCCGAGCAAGGCCAAAGCGGCCGCCGTTGAAATGTCGGCCGGCGAAGCTACCGTCGAGACGCTGATCGCCCATGGCATCAAGACCATCTACGCGCTACCCGGCGTCCACAACGACCATTTGTTCGATGCCTTCCACCAGGCCGGCGAACGGCTCGGCGTCGTGCATACCCGGCACGAGCAGGGCGCCGG
>DATATS010000121.1:0-8254 GCA_036268675.1 Pseudolabrys sp. | reverse complement strand
TGCGCCGGCAAACGCGTCATCTCCTTCGACGGCAACCAGCGTCAGGACAGCAACGGCGGCGTACCGGCCTATCGCAATAAGTCAGTGACGCCGGAAGGGCCGTCGAGCTACCGGGTCGTCGACGAATTCACCACCGGGCAGATCAATGCCGCGCACAGCACATATGTGCTGCATGTCGTGGACAACAACCATATCGAATTGGCCATGCAGCGGGGCGGCACGCTCAAGCTGCAACGCTGCCAGTAGGCGGCTTCGGATCAGTCGCGGGCGATGATCTCGCGCTCGCTGCGATGCACCGGCATGTGTTCCAGCGCCGGGCCGCTCCTGCGGCGCATCGACATCGACGGACGCCGCTTCTTCAACGGACCGTGACGGAAACGTCGCGGCGCCGGGAATTGCAGCACGACGGCGCCCGTCGCCTGCGGCTCTGGTTCCAGCGGCTGCGCAAACGGCTCGCGCCAGCCGCCGTCCTGATCCTCGACGATCTGCGGCAGTCCGAGGACGCTGGCCCAGTCTTGCCATTGCGTCATGACGTCATCGCTTTGGCCGTCAATGAACAGCGGCAAGGCCAGCGCCGGATCGCGATGCTCAAGGATGACGGCGACCGCCGCCGCGGCTTCGCCTTCGGGCGGCAGCAGCCGCACGGTAACGCCGATAAACGCCGAAACCGGCATGTTGAGCGCCATGCGCATGCCGGCAAGCTGCCGGCGCACCACCACGCGCTCGCGCGTGAGCTCCACATGCCGCACCCGTTCGTCGGCCGCGATATCGCTCGCCGCGAAACGCAACGGTAGGGCAAACGGGTCGAGCCGCAATGCGCGGCTCGACCCGGCGGGCAATCCGCCACTTCGCATCTGACGCCTCAAACTCTCCCCGCGCCGGGCTTATGGGCCCGGTCGCTTGCAGGGATCATGGCAAAAAGGCGTCGGAATCGGCTTAAGTTTCTGGGTTAACCGGCGTTAGCGCTTGCTGGCTTTGCGCTACATGATTGACGGAGCGTTGGCAGGCATGATTGACGAGACGTTGCCGGCGCCACGCGAATTGTCCGGCCCAGCGGTTGCAAGCCGGCGAATCCGGGCCCATCTGAAGGCTGTCCATCTCATGCACGCCCCCGCCCCCTCATTGTTCGACCAGACCGCGCTCATCGAGCGCGCCGAACGGCTGGTGAAAGCCGCCCGCGCCGCGGGTGCGGATTCCGCCGACGCGGTCGCCGTGCGCGCGCTGTCGTTGTCGATCGAACTGCGCGACGGCGCGGTCGAGGAAAGCGAGAGCGCCGAAGGCGACGATATGGGCCTGCGCGTTCTGGTCGGGCGCAAGCAGGCAGTGGTTTCCACCAACGACATGGCGGGCGACGCGAAGGTCCTCGCCGAGCGCGCAGTGGCGATGGCGCGCGCTGCGCCCGAAGACAAATTCGCCGGCCTCGCCGACCAAGCGCAACTGGCGCATGATTTTCCCGATCTCGACCTGATCGACAAAGACCTGCCGACGGTCAAGGCGCTGGAGCAGATGGCGCGCGCGGCCGAGGAAGCAGGACTTGCCGTCAAGGGCGTCGCCAAGTCGGGCGGCGCGTCGGCCTCGGCCGGTATCGGCGGCATGGTGCTGGTCACCAGCACCGGTTTCCATGGCGCCTATCTCGGCTCCAGTCACGGCCTTTCGATGACGGCGATTGCCGGCACCGGCACCGGCATGGAACGGGATTACGATTATTCGAGCGTGCGGCACGCCGCCGATCTGGAAAGCCCCGACACGATCGGCCGCAATGCGGGGATGCGCGCGATCGCGCGGCTCAATCCGCGCAAGGTTTCCACCCGCAAGGTGCCGGTGGTGTTCGATCCGCGCGTGGCGGGCTCGCTGGTGTCGCATCTTGCCAGCGCCGCCAACGGCGCCTCGGTTGCCCGCAAGACCAGCTTCCTGCGCGACAAGATGGGGCAAAAACTTTTCGCCGACGGCATCCGCATCGTCGACGATCCCTTTCGCAAGCGCGGCCTGCGCTCGCATCCATTCGACGGCGAAGGCGTCGCCGGCAGGAAACTCTCACTGATCGAGGAGGGCGTGCTGCGCTCCTGGCTGCTCGACTGCGCGACCGCGCGCGAGCTCTCGCTCGTCACCACCGGCCACGCCCAGCGCGGCGTGTCCTCCACGCCGTCGCCCGGACCGAGCAACCTGCACATGGAGGCGGGCAGTGTCAGCCCCGAGACGCTCATCGCCGATATCAAGGACGGCTTCTATATCACCGACCTGATCGGCATGGGCGTCAACATGATCACCGGCGACTACAGTCGCGGAGCGTCGGGTTTCTGGATCGAGAACGGCCAGCGCACGTATCCGGTGAGCGAAGTCACCATCGCCGGGCATCTCCTCGACATATTCCGCTCGCTCACGCCCGCGAACGATCTCGAATTCCGCTACGCCACCAATGCGCCGACCGTGCGGATCGAGGGCCTGACCGTTGCCGGACAATGACACCGCGAGACTAAGCCAACCGCTCGAAACCATCATGCGCGAGGCGGGGGAACTCGCGCGCGCAACCTCCCGCACCGATTTCAAGCGCTGGACCAAGGGCGACGACCATTCGCCTGTGAGCGAAGCCGACATCGCCGTGGACGAGATGCTGCGTGCGCGGCTGTCCGCGCTCGCGCCCGATGCCGGCTGGCTGTCGGAAGAAACCGAAGATCATCCGCCCGGCCGCGCGATGAGGCGCATCTGGATCGTCGACCCGATCGACGGCACGCGGGCTTATATTGCCGGACGCGCCGACTGGACCATATCGGTGGCGCTGGTGGAGGACGGCCGCCCGGTGCTGGCCGCGCTCTACGCGCCGGTGACCGACGAAATGTTTCTCGCATTGCGCGGCGTCGGCGCGCGTCTCAATGGCGAAAAACTTTCAGTGAACGGCGGTGCCACGCTTGACGGCGCCAAGATTGCAGGCCCCAAACGCTATCTCGACCGGCTCGGCGCGCTGGTTCCCGCCATCGCGGCGCAGCCCAAGGTTCACTCGCTTGCGCTGCGGCTCACGCGTGTCGCGCATGGGGAACTCGACGCCGCCTTTGCCTCGCCCGGCAGTCACGATTGGGACCTTGCGGCAGCCGATCTTTTGGTGCACGAAGCCAGCGGCGTGATGACCGATTTATCGGGCCGCGCGCTGCGCTACAATGCGCCACTGGTCGTGCATGACGCGCTGATCGCCGCCGGCCCCGCCCGTCATCAGGCGCTGATCGATCTGGTGCGCGGCCGCAAGGCCGAATTCGCGTAGCGGTCAATTCCAACTTGCGTTAAACCAGCCAATCTCGCGTCAAGCCATCCAGTCCGCCGGGGGCTTCTTCGAAGGATCAAGCCATGTCCGATCAAGGCCCGCGGCAGCAACTGCTCCATCTCGTCCTCGGCGGCGAGCTCACCGAACTCGACGGCTCGCAATTCAAGGATCTCGACAAAGTGGATATTGTCGGGGTCTATCCGAATTACGCCACCGCCTATGTCGCCTGGAAGGCGAAGGCGCAACAGACGGTGGACAACGCCCTCATGCGCTATTTCATCGTGCACCTGCACCGCTTGCTCGAGCCCGAAAGCGCGGGCCGGCCGGTGCGCTGATCCAGGGGGCCGATGCCGGTACTCAAGCGAATTGTCACCTCGTCGGCCTTTCAGGAGGCGGCTGGAGCCATCGGAGCGTGGTACCTCCGGCTGGTGTGGCTCACCAATCGCGCCACGGTCGAGCCGGGAGACATTTATGAAACCGCTCCCGTGCCCGTCATCGTCGGCCTATGGCACGGCCAGCATCTGCTTGCGCCATTCATCAACCGCGGCCGCCGCTTTCGAGCCAAGGTGCTTGTCTCGCGCCACCGCGATGGCGAGATCAACGCGCGCGTCGCGCGCCGGCTCGGCGTCGGCTCCATCCGCGGTTCGGGCGCGCACAATGGCGAATTCCACCGCAAGGGCGGCGTCAGCGCCTTCACCGAAATGCTCAAGGCGATCGAGGACGGCTACAACGTCGCGCTCACCGCCGATATTCCGAAAGTGGCGCGGGTCGCCGGTCTCGGCATCGTGAAGCTTGCGCAATATTCCGGCCGCCCGATCTACACGGTGGCGATCGCCTCGAGCCGGCGCAGCGAGCTCGACAATTGGGATCGCACCGCCATCAATCTCCCGTTCGGGCGCATTGCAATTGCGGTGGGCACGCCGATCGACGTGCCGCGCGAGGCCGATGACGATACTCTGGAAGCGGCCAGGCTTCGTGTGCAGACCGAACTCAACCGCGCGACCGCGCGCGCCTACGAGATTGCCGACCGCAAGGAGCCGTCGTGAGCAAGCCGCTGCCAGTCACCTTGCGCGCCTATCGGCTGCTGTCGGCCGCCGTCGCGCCATTGGCGCCGATATTTCTGGCTCGGCGGCTGGCGCGCGGCAAGGAACATCGCGCGCGTCTTGCGGAGCGGCGCGGCGAAGCGAGCGTCGCGCGTCCGCAGGCGCCGCTGGTCTGGCTGCATGGCGCGAGCGTCGGCGAACTCGCCAGCGTCTTGCCGCTGATCCAGAGCATCACGTCACGCGGGATCGCCATGCTGGTGACGTCCGGTACCGTCACGTCGAGCGAACTCGCCGAGAACCGTTTGCCGCCCGGCGTGCTCCATCAATTCGTGCCGCTCGACGTGCCGCGCTATGTGCGCGGCTTCCTCGACCACTGGCGCCCGGATCTGGCGCTGTTCGTGGAATCGGATTTATGGCCGAATTTAATGATCGAGACCTCGAAACGCGGCGTCCCGATGATCCTGGTCAACGGCCGGCTGTCGGAACGCTCGCTGCGGCGCTGGCGTTATTTGCCGAGTCTGATCGTCAACCTGCTGCGGCGGCTCGATCTCTGCCTTGCGCGCACGCCCGCCGATGCAATGCGGCTTGGCGAATTGGGGGCCGAGCACATCGTCACCACCGGCGATCTCAAGCTCGACGTTCCGGCGCCACCGGCGGATGCCGCGAAACTGCTTGCCCTGAAGGACGCCATCGCCGGCCGGCCGGTGATCGCCGCAGCCTCCACCCATGCGGGCGAGGAAACATCGGTCATCGAGGCGCATGGGCAGTTGCGGAGTGTTTTTCCCGGCCTGTTGACGATCATCGCGCCGCGCCATCCCGAGCGCGGAGCGGGCGTCGCCGAAATCGCGGCGGCAGCCGGCTTGCAGACGGCGCTGCGCTCGCGCGGCGAACTGCCCGGCCGCTCGACCGAAATCTATGTCGCGGACACACTCGGCGAACTTGGCATCGTCTATCGCGTGGCGCCCGCGGTTTTTGTCGGCGGTTCGTTTGCCAGGCATGGCGGACAAAATCCGATCGAAGCGGCCAAGCTCGGCTCGGCCATTCTGCACGGACCGAATGTCTGGAATTTCGCCGAGATCTACGCAGCACTCGATCAGGCGCAGGGCGCGGTGCGCCTGTCCGACGAAAGACTACTGGTCTCGGGATTCCGCGCGCTGATGGCGCAGCCCGCCGCACGCGGCCGCGTGACCCATGCCGCGCGCACGACGGTCGACGCGCTCGGCGGCGCGCTCGAACGCACGCTCATCGCGCTCGATCCCTATCTGATGCAGCTCCGCCTGCGCGAGCGTGCCGACCATGCGTGAGCCGGCATTCTGGTGGCGCCGTCCGTCGCTTGCTTCGCACCTGTTGGCGCCCATCGCCGCAGCCTATGGCGCAGTGGTCGCGCGGCGAATGATGCGGTCAGGCGCGCGCGCCGGATTGCCGGTGCTATGCGTCGGAAACTTCACCCTCGGCGGTGCCGGCAAGACGCCGACCGTCATTGCGCTCGCCAAAATGCTGACCGATGCCGGCGAGCGGGTGTTCTGCCTCAGCCGCGGCTATGGTGGGAGTGCCGTGGGACCGAAACTCGTCGACGTTCAGACCGACAGCGCGGCGCAAGTCGGCGACGAAGCGCTGCTGCTCGCGCGTGCCGCACCGACGATCATCGCGCATGACCGTGTCGCCGGCGCCGCCTTGGCCAAGCAACACGGCGCAAGCCTCGTCATCCTGGACGATGGATTGCAAAATGCGTCGCTAGCAAAAAACCTGACCATCGCCGTGATCGACGGCCGCCGCGGCATCGGCAACGCCTGCGTCTTCCCGGCCGGTCCCTTGCGCGCGCCGCTCGCCGCGCAGATCAAGCGCGCCGACGCGCTGCTCGTCATCGGCGGCAACAATGACCCGGCAGTCGCCGCCATAGCGCGCGATCTGCCGATATTCCATGGCCGGCTTGCGCCCGACACAACCGCAGCCGGCGCCCTGCACGGGCGTAAAGTGCTTGCCTTTGCCGGCATCGGCGATCCGGAAAAGTTTTTCGCAACCGCGCTCGATGCCGGCATCGCGGTCGCCGCGCGCACGACCTTTCCCGATCATCACCGCTATAGTGGCGAGGAGGCCGCAAACCTCGTCATGCGGGCCGAGCACGATGGCCTCGCGCTGCTCACCACCGAAAAAGACCACGCCCGCATGACCGGCGAGCCGTTGCTGGCAGCGCTCGCCGCGCGCGCGCACGTGTTGCCGGTGACACTGGTGGTCAATGAAATGGACGCGCTCAGGGCGCTGATCCGCAAAAAAACCGGCCGCTGAGGCGGATTACGCCTTGGCCCCGCGCTGTTCGCGGTAGCGCTCCATCACGGCATCGGGCGAGGCATAGGCTTCCTGGCGCTCGACGCTCCAGTATTTCAGTTCCTCGAGCGGAATGGCCTGGCCGGTCACCGCGCAGCGCACATAGGCGCCCGGATGCACCACGCGGAAATCGCCGTCGAGGAACTTGACCTCCGCCTCGCCACTCATGGGCGCGGAACGATCGTAGCGGTTGAGCAAAGGCGTCCTCCTTGGCTGTCCGGCGCGGGGTTGGGTTCAAGATAAACCTTCGCGCGCGCGAGCGAAACCCTGCGAGACGCTAATTTTATCGGCGCTAGTGGCCGAACAGGCTGCCCTGCCCGCCCCCTCCACCGCCACCGCGAGGCTTTGTCTTGGCCGGCGGCGTTCGTGCCGGCGCGCCCGCGCCGTCAGCCGTCGCGCCAACGCGCCCGTCGGAAAATTCAATGTCGAGCCGCATGCCCGCACCAACCGTCGCGGCGGCGCGCAGCGGGTGGCCCTCGCCGTCGCGCACCAGCGCGAAGCCGCGCTTCAAGACGCCCTGATAGGAGAACGCCTTGAGCAGTTGCTCGGCGCTGCGCAGGCGGTCCCAGCGCCGCGTCATGCCATTGTCGCGCGCGAGCGCGCTGCGTTTGGCGAGCGCCACCACGATTTCGCTGGAGCGCGCCAGCCGCAATTTCAACAGCCGTGGCGTGAGGCGCGCCGCTGCGCGCGTGAGGTGCGTGCGGTGAAGCTGCGCGTTGGCGTGCAGAGCGCGCGGCAGACGATTGGCGAGCGTATCGAGCCGTTGGCGCGGGCTTGCCAGCAATTCGTCCGCCGCCGGCAGCGCGCGCGACAGCAGGTAAAGTTCCTTGCGGCGCTGCTCGATGCCGCGCTGCCAGCAAGCGAGCTTGCGGGCGCCGAGCGCGGCCAACGTCGACATCAGTTCCGCGCGCACCGGCACCGCCAGTTCGGCCGCCGCCGTCGGCGTCGGCGCGCGCCGGTCGGCGGCAAAGTCGATCAGCGTCACGTCGGTTTCGTGGCCGACCGCCGAGATGAGCGGGATCATGCTCTCGGCGGCAGCACGCACCACCATCTCGTCGCTGAACGACAGTAAATCCTCCAGCGAGCCGCCGCCGCGCGCGACGATGATCAGATCGGGTCGCGGAATCTTGCCGTGCTCGGGCAGCGCGTTGAATCCCCTGATGGCGTTGGCGACTTCCGCCGCCGAGGCCTCGCCCTGCACGCGCACCGGCCACACCAGCACGCGGCGCGGAAAGCGGTCGGCCAGCCGATGCAGGATGTCGCGGATCACAGCGCCGGTCGGCGAAGTGACGACGCCGATCACGGCGGGCAGAAACGGCAGCAATTGCTTGCGCGCTTCGTCGAACAGGCCTTCGGCCGCGAGCTTCTTCTTGCGCTCTTCGAGAAGCTTCATCAGCGCGCCGATGCCGGCGGGCTCCAGCGTGTCGATGACAATCTGGTATTTCGACGAGCCGGCAAAGGTCGTGAGCTTGCCGGACACGATCACGTCGAGGCCTTCTTCGGGCTTCACCCTCATGCGGCCATAGACGCCCTTCCAGATCACGCCTTCGAGCACCGCCTTCTCATCCTTGAGGCGGAAATAGACGTGGCCGGAGGGCGAGGCCCCTTTAAAGCCCGACACCTCGCCACGCAC
>DATATS010000120.1:0-5080 GCA_036268675.1 Pseudolabrys sp. | reverse complement strand
CACTGTCACGGACAGGGGTGGCGGAAACCGTCGTAGCCCAAATAGGTGCCCGAGCGCGGGTCATACGAACGGTACCGCTGCTCGCAATAGGCTTCCGAACCGGGGCCGGGCCCGGCGTAAGCCGGCGCGCCGTAATAGTAGTCGGGGCCATAATTGCCGCCATAGTAATAAGGCGAGGCCAGCGCGCCGCCGAGCAGGGCGCCGGCGACAAAACCGCCACCGAAGCCGCCGCCACGGTAGTAGCCGCCGCCGTGGTAGTGGCCGCCGCCATGATGGTGATGCTGCGCATAGGCCGGCGCCGACACGCACAAGGCCGCGGCGAGCGCCGCCGCTATCGTCGTTTTCATTCGGTAAGACATCGAATTCTCCAGGCTTTGACGCGCCGCCCCCGGCCCTCCCGTGGGACCAACGCCACACGGCGCGTCCCTGTTCCTCGCAAAATCCGGCAGGAACTTGTGATTTAGGACCGGATTCGCCTTACACAAGGCCCGCGAATCTCATAGTGCTTACGGTTCGCGCATAACGCGCCCAAGGAGCACGACCCCATGGCAGCGAACGCAACCGCCACGAAGCCCGGCAAGCCGGTCACCACTAAGCACCTCGCCTATGCGCTGGCCGAGCAGCATCAGCTCACCAAGAAGCAGGGCGTGGAGATGATGGAAGAACTGGTCGGCATGATCACCAAGCATTTGAAGAAGGGCGAACGCGTCAAAATCGCCGGCCTCGGCATCTTGCAGGTGCGCAAGCGCGCCGCCCGCATGGGCCGCAATCCTGCAACCGGCGAGGCGATCCAGATCAAGGCGTCCAAGAAGGTCGCCTTCCGCGCCACCAAGGAACTGAAGATGGCGATCTGATCGCCGTCGAAAAATTTGACGGACAAAACCCCGCCACATCGCTGGCGGGGTTTTTGTTTGTGGAGTTTGTTTGCGGTGTCCGGGCGCGCCTCGCGATTGTCGTTTTTTCTCGGCAACCCCGCAATGATTGGGGGTGCTGTCGCCCGATAGGCGTCGCACCCTGGCAAAACCGGGGTGCGCACATGACGAATGACGCGCCGATCGGCGCGCATCCCCCTCATCGTTGAGGGGGGCAGAAGGCCTCTCCGCGAAGCCCGAAGGGCGACGGCTGAGAATACGGCGCCCCCGCCGCCAAAAAACAGGGGCGCTTCCGCACGACCGCGTTTCATCGCATTAAATAGCGGCCGGCCGGGGCACTCTTGCCCGGCAGTGGTTCGGTCTATAATGCCCGCAAGCGTGACGGAGGAAACCATGTCGCAAGCGGCCGAAAAGCGCCCCGCCAATCCTGCAATCCTGAAAGACGCAGGCTTCCAGTGGGAAGACCCGCTCGGCATCGAAAACGAACTCAGCGAAGAAGAGCGCATGGTGCGCGACACCGCGCGCGGCTTCGCGCAGGATTATCTCATGCCGCGCGTGATCGAAGCCTACGCGCAGGAAAAATACGACCCGACGGTGATCCCCGAAATGGGCAAGCTCGGGCTGCTCGGCCCGACCATTCCCGAAGAGTATGGCGGCGCGGGCCTGGGCTACGTCAGCTACGGTCTGATCGCGCGCGAGCTCGACCGCGTCGACTCAGGCTACCGCTCCATGATGTCGGTGCAGTCTTCGCTGGTGATGTATCCGATCTACGCCTACGGCAGCGAAGCGCAGCGGCGAAAATATTTGCCCGAGCTTGCGAGCGGCGAGACCATCGGCTGCTTCGGCCTGACCGAACCCGACCACGGCTCCGATCCGGGCTCGATGGTGACGCGCGCCGACAAGGTCGCCGGCGGTTACAAGCTCAATGGCGCCAAGACCTGGATCTCCAACGCGCCGGTTGCGGGGCTGGCGGTGGTGTGGGCCAAGCTCGACAACGTCATCCGCGGTTTCATCGTCGAGCGCGGCATGAAGGGATTTTCGACGCCGAAGATCGAAGGCAAGCTGTCGTTGCGTTGTTCGATTACCGGCGAGATCGTGCTGGAAGACTGCGTGGTGCCGGACGACAATCTTCTGCCCAATGTGAAGGGCCTGGCCGGTCCGTTCGGCTGCCTCAACAATGCGCGCTTCGGCATTTCCTGGGGCGCGATGGGCGCGGCCGAATTCTGCTGGCACGCCGCGCGCCAATACGTGCTCGAGCGCAAGCAGTTCGGCCGCCCGCTCGCCGCCAATCAGCTGGTGCAGAAAAAACTCGCCGACATGCAGACCGAGATCGCGCTTGGACTGGCCGGCGCGCTGCGGCTCGGCCGCATGCTGCAGGCGGGGCAGGCCGCGCCGCCGTCGATTTCGCTGATGAAGCGCAACAATTGCGGCAAGGCGCTCGACATCGCGCGCGTCGCCCGCGACATGCACGGCGGCAACGGCATATCGGAAGAATATCACGTGATGCGCGTGCTCTCGAACCTTGAGACGGTGAACACCTATGAGGGCACGCATGACATCCATGCGTTGATTTTGGGACGCGCGCAGACCGGAATTCAGGCGTTCTTCTGATTGCCCGACGCGCCTGCCTGCCGGGCCATCTCGGCGACGCGCTTTGTCATCGCGCTGTCGGCATCGCCCAGCGCATCGATCACGGTGAAATGATTCATGCCGGCGACCGCCTCGTACCGCGTCGCGACGCCGCGCGCGCCCCAGCCGTCGGCGATGATGCGGCTCTGGCGCAGGAACTCGCCCGACTCCAGCGCGCCGACCACGGCATCGAGCCTGCGGCCGGCCGGGACGTTCCAGTGCAGCGGCGAGACGCGCTCTGCTTCTTCGGCATCGAGCCGCAGGTCGGCATTTTGCGAGACGTGCAGCAGCGGGCTTAAGTCGAACAGGCCGGAAATCGCGTAAGCCGCAGGCACCAGGTCGGCGGGTGCGTCGGACGCATTCGCCTTCCAGTCCTGCGCCAGCATGCAGGCGGCGAGATGGCCGCCGGCGGAATGGCCATAGACGAAAATCCGCTTGCGCTGCGTACGCCAGAGATAAAGGCAGACGCTGCGCATCTGCCCGATAATGGTGGCGATCGGTACGTTTGGACAGAGATCGTAACCGGTGAGCGCGACCGTGACGCCGTGGGCATTGGGGCCGGCCGCCAGCTGACTGAACATGGATGGTTCGAGCGAGCGCCACCAGCCGCCATGGATGAACAGGGCGAGCGGCGCGTCTTTGTCCGACCTTGCGGGAAACAGGTCGACGGTCTGGCGCGGCGAGGAACCATAGGAGAGGCCGAGTTGCGCGCCGGGCGAAGCCGCGCGATAGGTTTTCGACTCGGCCGCCCAGCGCGCGAATATCTCCGGGTGCTCGGGCACGCGGCTGCGATTGTCGTATTCATTTTCGTAGTCGATCGGCACGTTCCCACCTCCCCGGCGCGCGGACAATGCGGCAGCCCGGCGCGGCAGACAAGGCGACAGGCAGGCGAAAAATCGCTATCTCTTGCGCCATGAAAGTCGACGGCAAAAATATGCGCACGATCTGGGTCGAGCCCAGCGGCACGAGCCTCGGCATCATCGACCAGACGGCGCTGCCGCATCGCACCGTCACCGTGCAAATCGGCACGCTCGCCCAGGCCGCGCACGCCATCAAGTCCATGCAGGTGCGCGGCGCGCCGCTGATCGGCGTCACCGCGGCTTACGGCATGTGGCTTGCGCTGCGCGAGGATGCCTCCGACGATAATCTCGATCGCGCCTACGCGGCGTTGCTGGCGACGCGGCCGACCGCAATCAACTTGAAATGGGCGCTCGACGAGATGCTGGCCGCGGTGCGCAACCGGCCGCGCGCACAACGCGCCGAGGCAGCGATACAACGCGCCGGGGCAATCGCCGAGGACGACATCGCGTATTGCCGCGCAATCGGCCGCCACGGCGCGGCGCTGATCGAGGCGGTTGCCGCGCGCAAGAACGGCGCGCCCGTCAACGTGCTCACGCATTGCAACGCCGGCTGGCTCGCGGCGGTGGATTACGGCACGGCGCTGGCGCCGGTCTATACCGCGCACGACAAGGGCGTCGCGCTCCACGTATTCGCCGACGAGACGCGGCCGCGCAATCAGGGCGCCTCTTTGACCGCCTGGGAGCTCGGCCAGCACGGCGTGCCGCATACGGTGATCCCGGACAACACCGGCGGCCATTTGATGCAGCACAAGCAGGTCGATCTGGTGATCGTCGGCGCCGACCGCGTCACTGCGCAAGGCGACGTCTGCAACAAGATCGGCACTTACTTGAAGGCGCTCGCCGCGCATGACAACGGCGTACCGTTTTATGTGGCGATGCCGTCGTCGAGCGTGGACTTCACCGTCAGTGACGGGCTTGCCGAGATTCCGATCGAGCAGCGCGCGGCCGACGAAGTGACGACCATCACCGGCAAGACCAAAGCCGGAGGCATCGAAACCGTGCAGGTCGTGCCGGATGGCTCGCCGGTCGCCAATTACGGCTTCGATGTTACGCCGGCGCGGCTTGTCACCGGCCTGATCACCGAACGCGGTGTGCTGCCGGCAACGCGCGATGGGCTCGCCAAGGCGTTTCCCGAGCGCGTCTTAAATAGTGCTAAGGTCGCGTCATGAACCTCGCCGCCAAGCAACCGCTGGAACTTCCCATCGACGGCCGCCAGTCGGAAAACGCGTTGCGCATCGCGCGCGGTGCTGCACGCCTGTTGCATGCGCACGGCTTTTGCGTGGTGAGCGAACTGGGCCTGCCGTCCGGCCGGCGCGCCGATCTGGTGGCGCTCGATTCCGGCGGCGAAATCTGGATCGTGGAAATCAAGTCGTCGGTCGCGGATTTTCGCGCCGACCAGAAATGGCAGGACTACCGCGCCCATTGCGACCGGTTGTTCTTCGCCACCTCGCAGGACGTGCCGTGCGAGATTTTCCCGTCCGACACCGGGCTCATTATCGCGGATCACTTCGGCGCCGAATTCCGGTGCGAAGCGCCGACGCACAAGCTGCCGGCGGCAACGCGCAAATCGATGCTGCTGTTGATCGCGCGCGCTGCGGCGCTGCGGCTGCAGTCGCTCGCCGATCCGAACGGGCCTTATGGGGATGTGGGGTAGATACAATCTCCGCTCATTCCCGCGAAGGCGGGAATCCAGCGAGCGGAATTATCAGCGCGGCGCGC
>DATATS010000119.1:0-13768 GCA_036268675.1 Pseudolabrys sp. | reverse complement strand
CATCCAGAATACCGCGGGCTTTCCACCCGAGGCGGTCGATCTCGCGGAAGCGATCAAGGACGCCGACGGCGTGCTGTTCGTGACGCCGGAATACAACTGGTCGATGCCGGGGGTGCTCAAGAACGCGATCGACTGGGTCTCGCGCATGAAGGAGCAGCCGTTTGAGCATAAGCCGGTGGCGATCCAGTCCTGCTCGCAGGGGCCGCTCGGCGGCGCCCGCATGCAGTATCACTGGCGCATGTCGATGACGTTCCTCGGCGCCTTCATCTTCGGCACGCCGGAGGTGTTCGTCGGCATGGCGCAGAACAAGTTCGACAAGGATACGCTCGAACTCAAGGACCAGCCGACCAAGGATGCGGTCAAGGCGCAGCTTGCGGCGTTTGCGAAATTCATCGTTCGCGTGCGCGCGGCTTGATCTGGTAGCCTATCGCGATGGGCGATGTCGCGATCCCGAAGCAAGGGAATGACTGATATGCGCCGGGTAATATTGGTTTTCGCCTTCGTCCTTCTCCCCGTTCTCGCGACCGCTGCGGAGCGCTGGCAGACGCTGCCGCCGACACCGGCTGCGATCGCCACGCCGAGAAGCGGGCAGATCAAGGCCGATGGCATCAGCATCCACTACGCGATTTACGGCAAAGGCTCGCCGGTCATCTTGCTGCACGGCGGCCTCGCCAATTCCGACTATTGGGGAAATCAGGTACGCGCGCTCAGGCGGTATCACCGGGTCATCGTCATGGACAGCCGTGGCCACGCGCGCAGCACGCGCGACGCGCAACCCTACGGCTACGACCTGATGGCCGACGATGTGGTCGCACTCATGGACGCGCTCAAGGTGCGCAAGGCCGATATCGTCGGCTGGAGCGACGGCGGCATCATCGGGCTCGATCTTGCCATGCGCCATGCAGGCCGCGTCGGAAAGATATTTGCCTTCGCCGCCAACACGAAAACTTCGGGTGTGGTCGAGAATGTCGAAAAGAACCCGACATTTGCGGCCTATATCGAGCGGGCCGGTAAGGAATATCGCACTTATTCGGCAACCCCGAAGGCGTACGAGGCCTTCGTCGCCCAGATCAGCAAGATGTGGGCGGACCAGCCCAATTGGACCGACGCGCAGCTCAAGACGATCAAGTCGCCTGTACTGATTGTCGACGGCGACCACGACGAGGCCATCAAGCGATCGCACACCGAATACATAGCCGCGACTATTCCCGATGCCGGATTATTGATCCTGCCGAACGTCAGCCATTTTGCATTTTTGCAGGACCCCGGCATGTTCAACTTTGCGATCCTGCATTTCCTCGGAGACCGATAGAGCACGAGGGTTTGGCAAAGTTTGCCATGCGGGTGCGGGGAAAAATACAGAGCGCCTAGCGCAACCGTTTCACGAAATCCGAGACCGCTTTGCCGATCTCGTCCGGGCTGTCTTCCTGCACGAAATGCAGGCCCTTCACGGTGACTTCCGTTTGGTTCGGCCATTTGCGGCAGAGGTCGCGCTGACGGCCAGTAAGGATCGAACCCGGCTCAGCATTGATGAACAGCTTGGGCACGTCGCCTTGCGCGAGCCAGCTTCCGTAACGCTCGACGGTTGCCGTCACATCGGCGGGGGCGCCGTCGATCGGAATCATGCGCGGCCATGTCAAAGTCGGGCGCCGGTCTTCGCCCGAATTAGCAAAAGGCGCGCGATAGACCGCCATTTCCTCGTCGCTGAGTTTGCGCATCACCGATCCGGGCAGCACGCGTTCGACGAACATGTTGTTGGTGAGGATCATCTCCTCGCCCTTGCCGGAGCGAAAACCCTGGAAGGCGCGGCGCGCGTTTTCCGGCCAGTCGGCCCATGTGAGCGGCGCAACGATAGCCTCCATGTAGACGATGCCGGCGACGCGCTTGCGGTTTCGTTCGGCCCAGTCGAAACCGAGCGCCGACCCCCAGTCGTGCACCACCAGAACGACGCTGTCGCCGAGCGCGAGCTGATCCCACAGCGCGAACAGGTAGTCGCGCTGTTCGGCGTAGGTGTAACGATCAGGCCCCGACGATTCGAGCTTGTCGCTATCCCCCATGCCGATAAGGTCACAGGCAATCAGCCGGCCCAACCCTGCGCAATGCGGCATCACATTGCGCCAGAGAAAAGACGACGTCGGATTGCCGTGCTGGAACACGATAGCGTCGCCCGTGCCGGCTTCGAGATAGGCCATTCGCTTGCCGTTGACGGTGGCGAACGATTTCGATGCGAACGGCTTTGCCGACAGCGGCATATTTCAGGTCGCCGCCTGCGCCCGCTTGGGAAACAATTGCGGCCGCAGCTTCGGATGCCCGGCCAGGGTCTTGGGCGCATAGGGCGTCTCGGCGCCCAGCTCCTCGGCCGCGTGCCAGGCCCAGCGCGGATCCCAGATCGCCGCGCGTGCGATGCAAATAAGATCGGCCTTGCCGGAAGCGACAATATCCTCCGCCTGCTGGTAGCCGGCAATCAGCCCGACCGTCATGGTGGTGATGCCGCTTTCCTTCTTCACCTTCTCGGCGAACGGCACCTGATAGCCGGGCGACAATGGAATTTTCTGCGCCGGCGACAGCCCGCCCGTCGACACGTCCATGTAGTCCATCCCGCGTTTCTTCAGTTCCTTGGCGAGCATCACCGTTTCCTCCGGCGTCCAGCCGCCGTCGACCCAATCTGTGGCGGAGACGCGCATGCCGAGCGGCTTCTGCTCCGGCCACACCTTGCGCACCGCCTCGTACATTTCGATGGCGAAGCGCATGCGGTTTTCGGTCGAACCGCCATATTCGTCGGTGCGCTTGTTGGTGATCGGTGAGAGGAACTGATGTGCCAGATAACCGTGCGCGCCGTGCAGTTCGATGACGTCGAAGCCGATGCGGTCGATGCGTTTGGCGGCGTCGGCGAACTCGCCGATGACGCGCTTGATGTCGTCCTTGCTCATCGCATGCGGCACCGGCCAGCCCGTGTCGTAGGGAATGGCGGAAGGGGCTTCCGGCGTCCATGCGTCCGGGCCTTCGAGGATGGGCTTGCCGCCGGCGGCCGGCGGCGTGGTCGGACCTTTGCGCCCGGCATGCGCGAGCTGCACGCCGAGTTTCGCCACGCCGTATTGCCGGCAGAAATCATGCACGCGCTTGAGCGCCTTCTCGTTGTCGTCCGACCACATGCCGGCGCATTTCGGCGAGATTCTCCCTTGCGGGTTCACGTCGGTCATCTCGGTCATCACCAGGCCGGCGGCGCCGAGCGACATATTGCCGATGTGCATCAGGTGCCAGTCATTGGCCGAGCCGTCGTTGGAATTGTACTGGCACATCGGAGAGACCACGACGCGGTTCGGCAACGTGAGCCCGCGCATGGTAATCGGAGAGAACAGGACGCTAGCCATTTTTCGGATTTCCTTTTTGGTGCGGGCTCTTCAAGCCGAGAGTCGCATGTCTTGGCCTGTGCGCCAAGACCGGGCTCGTCCAGCGCCGCCCTCCGTCATGCCCGGCCCGGGCACAAGCCTTGTGCCGGCCATCCACGCCATTATGCTTCGATTGACGGGCTGCGATAAGGACAAACGATGCCTCGGCTTGCGGGAAAAACTGCGATCGTCACCGGCGGCGCCAAGGGCATCGGCCGGCATTACTCGCAGGCGCTCGCCGCCGAAGGCGCGCGTGTGATGATTGCCGACATCGCCGATGGCACGGAGCTGGCGCAAGAGATCGCGAGCCGCCACGGCGCCAATGTGGCGTGCGCCACGTTCGACGTCAGCGACGAGACGCAGGTCAAGAACCTGGTGGCGCAGACCATCGAGCGCTTCGGCCAGATCGACGTGCTGGTCAATAACGCGGCCTTTTACTCCGCGCTTGCGCCGCGCAATTTCAACGAATGGGATACCGACACCTGGGACCGTGTGATGGCGATCAATGTGCGGGGGCCTTATCTGATGGTGCGCCACGTCGCGCCGCACATGATGGAGCGCCGCCGCGGCAAGATCATCAACATCGCGTCGGGCGCCGCCTACAAGGGCGTGCCGCGTATGCTGCCTTATGTCACCAGCAAGGGCGCCATACTGGCGTTTACGCGCTCGTTGTCGCGCGAACTTGGCGAATACGGCATCGCGGTCAATTCACTATCGCCCGGCTATATCCTCTCCGACACGGGGCTTGAGAACACCACTCATGTGGAGGAGGAGCGCCTGCCGGTGCGCAATTCGCGCGCCTTCAAGCGCGACGGCTATCCCGAGGACCTGCTCGGCGCGCTCATCTTCCTCGCTTCGAGCGACAGCGACTTCGTCACCGGCCAGTCGCTGGTGGTGGACGGCGGCGCGGTCAATAATTAGGACGCGCGCAACAAGGTTCCGGCGGCAATGGAACTCGATTTAGTCCCGGTCGTTAAGTCGTATTGGGACACGCAATGACGCCGGAAAATCTCAAATTTATTGCACTTAATTGCACGCTCAAAAGCGGGAAAAAACGATCCTCCACGGACGTTCTGCTTGAGCAATTGCGTGGAGCGCTCTCTGCGTTTGATTGCAAAGGGGAGATCGTCCGGGTTGTCGATCTCAATATCATGCCCGGCGTGACGTCGAACGAAGGACGCGGCGATGACTGGCCCAAACTGCGACAACGCATTCTCGACGCGGATATCCTGATCATCGGAACGCCGATCTGGATGGGACAGCCGTCGAGCGTGGCAAAACGTATTTGTGAGCGGATGGATGCCTTTTTCGATGAGCTCGACGACGCCCAACGGATGCCCTCCTACGGCAAGGTCGCTGCCGTTGCCGTCGTAGGAAACGAAGACGGCGCGCATCATGTGTCAGCCGAGCTTTATCAGGCGCTGAACGATTGCGGTTTCACGCTGCCGCCGAACGCCGTCACTTACTGGGTCGGAGAGGCAATGAGCGACAAGAATTACAAAGACCTCACGCGCGCACCGAAGGCCGTTAAAAAGGCGACCGACATGCTGGTATCCAATGCGGTTCACCTGGCTCGGCTGCTGAAGGGACGCCCCTTCGCGGGGCTTTGACCGCATGAAGGCCGACCGCCACGATCAATGACTCAATGAAAAGGAGAGACGAGTGAATAAGAAAAAATCGAATGCCGGCGCAATCGAAGTATCTCGCGATCGTCTGGCAGAACTTCTGAATGGAGATCTCGCCCGCGAGTATCAGGCCATCATTGCTTACGTGGTGTATTCCCAGGTTCTCAAGGGCGCCGAATTCATGAGCATCGCGAGCCAGCTCGAAGTTCATGCGCAGCAGGAACTCAAGCACGCGCTCACCATTGCGCGGCTGATAGACTATTTGGGAAAAATGCCCACCGTGACGGCCAAGCCTGTTCGCACGTCGGACAAAGCAAAAGACATGCTGCGTTTCGATCTGGACAATGAAAATGAAACCATCCGCAATTACCGGGATCGCGTTCGTCAGTGTGAGGCGCTCGGTGAGTTCGCCATGGCGGAGCAGGTTCGACAGATTTTGGTCGAGGAGCAGGATCATCAGATAGACTTGGCGACGGCTCTCGGCCAGGACGTTCCCGATCTGAGCGAGCGTAAGTGAACCCGCCGCGAACGTTTCCCGATTCAGGATCGGACGGATTGCAGTGACGAAAAAACGCAAGAAAAAGCGAAAGAAAAAGAAAAAAATGCGCCGCGACGCTGTCTCACCGTTCCGGGATAAGCTTTGGGCTCTCTTCAAGGAACAAGCGGGCGGCATGGACGGCGGCGATGTTGTTGAGGCTCTCAGGCAGGCGGGCGAAGAAATTTGGTCCGTAGGCATCGATGAGACCTATAGCAGCATGAAGCATCAGGACGACGAACCGCTGGGCAATGCCTTCGATATTACGTGGCTGACCATTGTCTGCATAAAGCTGAAAGAAATTAGGGCTGGAAAAAAGCCGCATGTCCGCGGTAAAGCCTAGAGTCATTGGGTCGAAGACCTGACCACCGCGCGGCTGCTATGTCGGCTTTCGGCCCTGTTCCGGCGCTCGCCGAACTGCGGTATGATTGCCCAAATCCAACGATTGCCACGCGAAGGGAAACGCTCATGTCCATGGCGACCGCAACGACCCCCGGCTCCAAGCACAACGTGCAGGGCTCGCGGCAAGCCTATTACGACAAAATCGCCAAATTCCACATGGCGCCGCTCTGGGAGGTGCTCAAAGGCCTGGTCACGCCCGAGCCGAAGACCAAATACAAGGCGGCGGTGTGGAAGTTCGCCGACATCAAGCGGCTGATCCTGGAAGCCGGCGACATCATCAGCGCCGAGGAGGCCGAGCGCCGCGTGTTGGTGCTGGAAAATCCCGGCGAGATCGGCAAGTCGCGCATCACCAATTCGCTCTTTGCCGGCGTGCAACTGATCATGCCGGGCGAGATCGCGGACGTGCATCGACACTCTGCGTCGGCCATCCGCTTCATGCTGGAGGGCGACGGTGCTTACACGGCGGTCGAGGGCGAGAAGTCGCAAATGAAACATGGCGACTTCATCATCACCGCCAACTGGGCGCCGCACGATCACGGCAATCCCGGAAAAAATCCGGTGATGTGGCTGGACGTGCTCGACATGCCGACCGTCAATCACTTCGAAGCCTCCTTCTCCGAGCACTTCGACGAAAAATCACAGAAGACCAATCACGAAGACGGCGATTCGTTCGAGCGCTACGCCACCGGCGTCCTGCCGGACGGCATGCCGGCGACGACGAACCGTACGCCGGTCATCAATTATCCTTACGCGCGCATGCGGCCGATCCTCGAGCGGCTGAAAAACACCGGCGACATCGACAAGCGTCACGGCGCGCGCGTGCGCTACGCCAATCCGATCAATGGCGGGCCGGTGATGCCGACCATGGGCGCCTGGCTCGCACTGCTGCCGAAGGGCTTCAAGGGCGAGTCCTATCGCTCGACCGACGGCACCGTATTCGCTTGCGCCGAGGGCCACGGCCATACGGTTGTCGACGGCGAGAAGCTCGAATGGGGCGTCAACGACGTGTTCGTGATTCCGCCGTGGAAGAAATATCAGCACAACGCGGCATCCGAAGCCGTGCTGTTCTCGATCTCGGATCGTCCGGCGCAGGAAGCGCTCGGCATCTGGCGGGAAGGGAACTAGTCCTTCGGCGCGTCAGGCGCCGGGAGACTGGCCGGTCGCATCGTTCCACGTGGGCACCGGGCGCGCTTCGAACGGCTTGTTCCATTGCGCGCAATTCGAGGCGTCGACAATCTGAACCGGCAGAATGATCTCGGGCGGGATTTTTTCGCCCTTCAGATAACGCATCGCCGCTTCCACTGCGATCGACGTCATTGCCATGGGATCGAAATTCGCCGTAGCGAGCATGCGCCCGGCCTCGATCGCCGCGATTGCCTCGGGGATGGCGTTGACGCCGGCCACAAGTGGCAAAGAGCTGCCGCGCGCGGCGAGCTCGTCCAAAACGCCGAGCGCCATATAATCGTTGGCCGACAGCACGGCGTCGATGCCTTCGAGTTCGGCGGCATGTTCGACGAACACGCGGCGCGCGACATCGCGCAGATAATCGCCGCGCAGGGACGCGCGCACTTTGATGTCGGGGAACTCTTTCAGCGCTTCGAGAAAGCCGTTGTGCCTTTCGCCGCTGGTGGCGGAGGCCGGCGTGCCCTCGAAAACGACAATCTCGCCCTTGCCCGCAAGTTTCTCGAACAAATAACGCGCGAGCTTCATCGCCAGAGGACGGTCGTCGGAGCCGACAAAACACACGCGCTTGCCCGCCGTCGTGCGGGTGACAAAATTAAAAAGCGGTATGCCGGCGGCATCGAATTTGACGATTGCGCCATTGACCGCCGTTTCGTGCACCGGAACGAACAGCACGGCGTCGGGCTTTTCGCCTATTCCGCGCGCGATGAGCGCGATCTGCTCCTGCACATTGTCCGGTTGCTCGGGGACGTAATGCACCGTCGTTGCGCCCAGACGCTTCGCGGCGCGATCGGCTCCGATCCGGGCCGCCTCATAGCCCGGATTGCTGCGATTCTTGGTGAAGACGGCAATGCGTGGTGGCATGTCAGGTGCTTTCTTAACATCAAGGCAAGGTTGTGAGCGTTTTTTGCACGGCGTATCTCGCATGGTCGCAAGCGGGGCGCCGCGGCGTAAAAGTCCGGCTCAAAGCTTCCGCCTAAGTCCGGTGTAGAAGCCGGCATTGTCGGCGATCCTGGGGATATCGCTTCATTCTCCTCAGCTTTACGGCCGTGGACGCGCTAGCGTTGCCGCGCGTCTCCGGTCACATGACATGAAGCCCGTCGCATCCCGCAATATCAAGTTCGTCGGCCACACCGATATGGGCGGCCGCGCCGACGGCGTCCAGATCATGGTCAACCGCGGCTACGCCTATGTCGGTCACGGCTTCAGCAACGGCATCACCACGATCGATGTTCGCGATCCGAAGAATCCGAAACCTGTCGATTTCATCGCCTGTCCGCCCGGCACGCGTGCGCTGCACCTGCAGGCGCACGGCGACCTGTTGCTGGCGGTCAACGCGCCGAGCGTCTGGCACATGCAGGATTTCCAGACCGACAACGCCTATTTCGGCGGCTCGTGGGCGGAGAAAATGAAAGCCGGCGGCATGCAGTTCACGCCGGGTCTGCGCGTCTACGATATTTCCAAGCCGGAAAAGCCTGTCGAGATCGCCTTCATGCCGGTCGAAGGCATCGGGCCGCATCGCATCTGGTATGTCGGCGGCCGCTACGCCTATGCCTCGATCCATTTTGCCGAGTTCACCGACCATATTCTTTCGGTCATCGACATGGCCGATCCGCGCAAGCCCCACGTCGTCGGCAAATGCTGGCTGCCGGGCATGTGGCGCGGCGGCGGCGAAACGCCGACCTGGCCCGCCGGCAAGCGCTATGCGCTGCATCATGCGGTGGTGTCGGGCCATCTCGCGTTTGCCACCTGGCGCGACGGCGGCTTCAGCGTGGTCGATGTCGCCGATCCGGCAAAGCCGCGCATCATCGCCTATCGCAACACCGACCCGCCCTTCGGCGGCGGCACGCATTCGCCTTTGCCGCTGCTCGACCGCAATCTGCTGGTGGTCGCCGATGAGCCGTCGTCCGCCAATTGCCAGGACGGCTTGCGCCAGATCTGGATTTACGACGTGCGCGAGCCGGGCAATCCCGTCAGCATCGCGACCATGCCGGTGCCGTCCGAAGCCGATTACTGTGCCAAAGGCGGTTTCTTCGGCGCGCATAACCTGCACGAAAACCGGCCCGGCTCGTTCCAGAGTTCGCGGCTGATTTTTGCGACCTACTACAATGCCGGTGTGCGCGTGTTCGATATCGACAATCCGTTCCAGCCGCGTGAGGTGGCCTTCTACGTACCGCAAAGCCCGACGCATATGATGGACCCGCGCCCAAACCGGCCGCAGGTCATTCAATCGTGTGATTGTTTCGTCGACAAGAACGGCGTGATGTTTGTCACCGACCCGAACGCGGGGCTGAATATTCTGCAGTTCGAGGGGGCCTAGCCCAGCGCCGTCATCACCGCTTTGGCGATTGCCGCGGTGCCGTCTTTGCCGCCGTATTCCATTGGCTTGAGGCCGCCGGCGTAAGCCTTGTCCACCGCCCGCTCGATGCGGCTCGCCGCTTCCGCCGCCGGCGGATGCTCGTGTCTGTCAGCCAGCCAGTCGAGCATCATGGCGGCGGACAAAATCGTTGCCGTCGGGTTGGCCTTGCCCTGTCCCATGATGTCCGGCGCGGTGCCGTGGCAGGGCTGGAACACCGCATGCTTGTCGCCGATGTCGGCGGACGGGGCGATACCCAATCCGCCGATCAGACCGGCGGCGAGGTCCGAAAGAATATCGCCGAACATGTTCTCCATCACCATCACGTCGAAATCCCACGGCTTCTTCACCATCAAGGCGGCGCAGGCGTCGACATAAAGCAAGTCGGTAGTCACGTCGGGGAATTTGGTCTTGCGCGCGGCAAAGATATCGCGCTGCCAGTTGAAGGCCTTGAACACATTGGCCTTGTCGACCAGCGTCAGGCGACCGGGCTTGCCGCGTTTCTTGCGCCGCGCTGCCAGCTTGAGAGAAAAATCGAACAGCCGTTCGGTTTTGTCGCGCGTCACCACAAGCGTTTCGCGCGCGTCGTCGTTGGTGACGATGCCCTTGCCCATCGAGGCGAACAACCCTTCGGTCGATTCACGGATGAGCACGAAATCGATGCCGTGCTCGGGCGCGCCGACGATCGGGCTCGGCACGCCGGGGATGAGCCGCGCCGGGCGCACGCCGGCGTAAAGGTCGAAAATAAAGCGCAACTCGACCTGCGGCATGATCTCCGTGTTGTCGGGGTAGCGCACGCTTGGCAGGCCGCAGGCGCCGAGCAAAATGGCGTCGGCTTCTTCGGCGAGTTTGACGGTTGAATCCGGCATCGACTTGCCGGTTTCCTTGTAGTGTTCCGCTCCGGCAGCGCCTTCACTGAAGCGAAACTTGAGGCTCGGCGTCGTCGCCTCGATGCGGCGCAAAATCTCCAGCGTCGGCGCCATCACCTCCGGCCCGATGCCATCGCCCGGCAGCACGGCAATTTGGAAGGCGGTGTTGGCGGACATTTGCGGTTTCCTGGGTGGCGTTCGGCGGGTTGGGGCTGTTTAGTAGCGCATGATCTGGCCCGAAAACCGCTTCCCACTTTTCGGGATCATGCGCCAATCAATACGTCCGCGCGGCCGCGCGCAAGGGAGCAAGCGATGCCTCGGTTTTCGGCTCACCTGGACTACCTTTTCACCGACCGTCCGCTGCTGGAGCGCATCGGCGCCGCTGCCGCGGCCGGCTTTGCGGCGATCGAATGCCGCTTTCCGGAGGGCGTGCCGGCGGACCAATTCAAGGCGGCGCTTGCACGCAACAAGGTGCAAGCGCTCGGGATCAATTCGCCCACTGGCGGCGACGGCGAATTCGGATTTTGCGCCGTGCCCGGCCGCCAGGATGAGTGGAAAAAATCCTTCGCCGAGGCGCTCGACTACGTCACGGCCGTCGGCGCGATCGCCATTCATTGCCTGGCCGGCAAGGTCGATCCGGCACGCCGCGCCGAGGCCGAGACGGTATTCGTCGAAAACCTGAAACGCGCCGCGGATCTGGCGGGGAAACGCAACATCAAGCTCTACATCGAGCCGATCAATCCGTACGATCTGCCGGGCTATTTTCTCTATCAGGTGGAGCATGCGGCCGACATTATCGCCAAGGTCGCGCGGCCGAATGTTTGGCTGCAATACGATTTTTATCACGTGCAGATCGTCGGCGGCGATCTCATCCGGCGCTTCGAGACGCACGCCAGGATCATCGGCCATGTCCAGTGTTCGCAGGTGCCGGTGCGCCATGAGCCCGATGACGATGGCGAAATCAATTATGACTTCGTCTTTTCCGAAGTGGACCGGCTCGGCTACAAAGGCTGGATCGGCGCCGAATACCGGCCGCGCGGGCGAACGGAGGATGGGCTCGGCTGGATGAAGAAATATCGTTAGGGGAGGAAGCAATGCGGTTGCAAAAAATAGTGGCGATCGTCACCGGCGGCGGTTCCGGCATGGGCGAGGCCATCGCGGAGACTTTTGCGCGCGAGGGTGCGCACGTTTCCGTTGTCGATGTCGACGACGCTGCTGCGAAGAAAGTCGCGGCGAAAATCGGCCATCCGGCGATCGCGATCAAATGCGACGTCACAAAACGCGCCGAGATCGACGCCGCCGTGGTCGAGACCGCGACAAAATTCGGCGGGCTCAATGTGCTCGTCAACAATGCCGGCGTCGCGCACGTCAACAAGCCGCTGCTCGATATCGGCGAGAAGGACTTCGACCGGGTCTTCGCGGTGAACGTGAAGGGCCTCTTCATGTTTACGCAAGCCGTGGTGCCGCTGATGCGCGGCACCGGCGGCGTCATCATCAATATCGGCTCGACCGCAGGGCTCCGTCCGCGTCCCGGACTGTCGGCCTATAACGCCACCAAGGGCGCGGTGCACAATCTGACCAAGACGCTGGCCGTGGAACTTGCGCCCGACAGGATCCGCGTCTGCGCCATCGCGCCGGTCGCAACCGACACGCCGCTGTTGCCGACATTTCTCGGGCCGGCGCCGGGCATGCGCGAAAAATTCGTCGCCACCGTGCCGCTCGGGCGGCTCGCTACCGCGCAGGATATCGCCGATGCGGCGCTGTTTCTGGCCTCGGACGAAGCGAAATTCCTCACCGGCAACATCATGGAAGTGGACGGTGGGCGCTGCGTTTGAGCGCGGATAACCGAATTTAAGCAAATTTTAACCATCAAAGTTCTTGAAAACCTTCAACTTTCGGCTTTTCCCCGGGCGCGTGGATTGCTAGATTCGTCTCCATGTGGGGACGCGGCAAAAAAGCCCAAGCTGAGAAGGCCGAACCGCCGACGGCGCTGAAGGTCGCGGTGCGCGACGCGCGCATCGAGATGGCCGAGCGTTCCGGGGTCGTGGTCGATTTGCGCGACGCCGAGGTGGCGCGCCTCGAACTGCTCAACGAAGCGCTCGATCCGCTGTTCAAGGACATTCCCGCCGACGTCGATCTGTTCGACCGGGGGATCAGCCGGGGCGACGTGCCGCGGCTGTGGATCGATGTCATCGCGCATATCGAGATGGGCCGCGACAAGCGGCAATACCGTTTCGTGCAGGACACCCGTTACGGCCGCTCGGTCCTGGCGGAATCGCACGACGTGCCCGACCTCGTCCACGAAGTCACGCGCTACGTCGCGCGCCGGCTGGTCGAACGCGAGCGCGCGCTCGCCGACGACACGCCGTTCGGACAGGCCACCACGCAGAAGATCGTCGCGGACGAACAGCGTCGCGGCCGGTTGCGCGCGGTCCGCACGTTTATCTATGGCGCCGTGCTTGCGGTGGTCGCGCTATTCGCGCTGGCGCTGCTCACGCGGCCTTAATCCCTAGCCACTAAGCCTCGACCGCTGCTGCTCGACCATCGTGTCGCCGGACCCGATGCCGCGCGAGATCATGTCGCATTGCCAGTGGCCGGGCGCGCCGTCGATCCGATAGAGATTGTAGGCAGCGCCGTTGCGCGCCATGCCGGGCGCAGCCGATGCCGACGGCACGCCGACCGCCGGCACGCGTAAGCCGGCGGGGCCGTCGAGCCAGTTGAGCATGTGCAGGTGGTCATGACCATGCAGCACCAGCTCCGCGCCGTGCGCCGCGATCACGCGCTTGAACGCGGCAGCATCGAGCAGATGCTTATGCCAATGCGTTTGGCTCACCGGCGGATGATGGATCAGTACGACACGGAATGCCTGCTCGCGTTCCGTTTCATCGAGCAGCGCGGCCAGATCGGCAAGCTGCTTGTCGCCGAGCTTGCCGGTGGCGAGGCCCCACGCGGTCGGCATCCCGGTGGAGAGCCCGATCAGCGCCATTGGTCCGCGCCGCCGCAGATAGGGAAAGCCCGTGGCGCCATCGTCGCCGCTTATATTGGCCTGCCATTCGCGCGCGGCGATGGCGAGAGCGCCCCGTACATAGGCATCGTGATTGCCGGGAATGGCGCTGACATCGGCGGGCGCCCCGAGGCTTTCCAGCCACGCGCGCCCGTTTTCAAACTCGCGACGCAGCCCGATATTGGCGATGTCGCCGCTGACCGCGATGTGATCGGGCTTCTGTGCCTTCAGATCGGTGACGAGATCGTCGAGCACCGGCCGCTCGTGCACGAAACGGCGATGACGCCGCCAATTGACATAGCCGGTGATGCGCTTGCCGATCAGCTCATCGACCCGTGGCCGCGGCAGCGGCGCCAGATGCGGATCGGACAGATGAGCGAGTACAAACGCCATCCGGCAATTGTAG
>DATATS010000118.1:0-2370 GCA_036268675.1 Pseudolabrys sp. | reverse complement strand
GCGCTTAATCTCGCCGCGCAGGCGCTCGGCGCGGTCAAGGAACGCACGAAGCTCGATCCCAAGCTGCTCGACGATGTCGTGCTTGGCTGTGTCGATCCCGTGGGCGAGGCCGGCGGTGATATCGCGCGCGCGGCGGCGCTGGTGGCGGGTTTCGGTGACGGCGTGCCGGGCATACAGATCAATCGCTTTTGCGCCTCGGGACTTGATGCGGTGAATTTCGCGGCTGCCGAGGTCATGTCGGGGCAGCACCAGATGACCATCGGCGGTGGCGCCGAATCCATGAGCCGCGTCGGCATCGGCGCTTCCGGTGGTGCCTGGCCGGTCGATCCCTCGATCGCGGTCCCGACCTATTTCATGCCGCAGGGGATTTCCGCCGATTTGATTGCGACCAAATACGGCTTCTCGCGCGACGACGTCGATTCTTATGCCGTTGAAAGCCAGAAGCGCGCCGCCAGATCATGGGACGAAGGCCGCTTCAAGAATTCCGTCATGACCGTGCGCGACTGCAATGGACTGCCGATCCTGGCCAAGGACGAGCACATGCGGCCCTCGACCACCATGCAGACGCTCGCCGCCTTGCAGCCGTCTTTCGTACAGATGGGCGAGATGGCGGGCTTCGACGCGGTCGCAGTGCAGAAGCACCCCGAGATCGAAGCGATCAATCACGTCCACACGCCGGGCAATTCCTCTGGCATCGTTGACGGTGCTGCGGCCGTGCTGATCGGCAGCGCCGAAGCCGGCAAGGCGGCCGGTCTGAAACCGCGCGCGCGTATCAAAGCGTTCGCCAATATCGGCTCCGAGCCGGCGATCATGCTGACGGGGCCGATTCCGGTTTCCGAAAAGGTCCTGAAGAAGGCCGGCATGAAAAAGAGCGACATCGACCTGTGGGAGCTCAACGAGGCGTTTGCCTCGGTGGTGTTGCGCTACATGCAGGCGCTCGAGATTCCGCACGACAAGATCAACGTCAACGGCGGCGCCATCGCCATGGGCCATCCGTTAGGGGCCACCGGCGCGATGATCCTGGGCACTGTGCTTGACGAACTCGAGCGCACCGGAAAGTCCACCGCGCTGATCACGCTCTGCATCGGCGCCGGCATGGGCACCGCGACGATCATAGAGCGCGTCTGAAAACGGCCATGCCCAAGATCGACATCGACGCGCTGGCGCTCATCGCCGCGACCGGTTATCCGCCGCCCTTCGACAAGGCGGTGCAAGGCCGCGCGCGCAAGCGGCTCGGCCATGCCGCGGGTCTCACGCAATTCGGCGTCAATCTGTTGCGGCTCAAGCCGGGCGCTGCGTCCTCGCAGCGGCATTGGCACGACAACGAGGACGAATTCGCCTATGTGCTCGAAGGCGAGGTCGTGCTGCGCGAGGACGACGGCGAGACCGTGCTCAAGCCGGGCGACGCGGCCGGCTGGAAAGCCGGCAGCCCCAACGGCCATCAGTTGATCAACCGCTCAGAGCGCGATGCGCTTGTTCTGGAAGTAGGCACCAGCGCGCCGGCTGAGAAGGTGACGTATCCCGACATCGACATGCTGTTCGAGCGCACCGGCACCAACCGCAAATACACCCGCAAATCCGGCGAGCCGTATTGAGATGACGTTCGGAATCGCAACGAGCGCAGGCGTGCTCCCTCTCCCCAATGGGGCGAGGGTTGGGGTGAGGGGGTCTAGGACTCTCGATCGTTTTTAACCCCTCACCCGACGCGCTTTGCGCGTCGACCTCTCGCTATGGGAGAGGTGAACCGGAGCAAGAGGCAAAGCCATGACGAACTTCAAGCTCGACATCGACGCCGACGGCATCGCGCTCGTCACCTGGGACATGCCGGGGCGTTCAATGAACGTGATCGAGGCAAGCGTCACCGAAGAACTCGGGCAGATCGTGGAGAAAGTCGCGGGTGATGCCGCGATCAAGGGCGCGGTTATCACCTCAAGCAAGGACGCCTTCTGCGCCGGCGCCGATCTGACGGTGCTTGAACAGATGGCCGGCAAATATGCCGCGCTGCTCAAGTCGAAAGGCGAGGAGGCCGCCAACCAGATGGTCTTTGAGGAAAGCCGCAAGCTGTCGCTGCTCTATCGCCGGCTTGAGACCAGCGGCAAGCCGTGGGTCGCCGCCATCAACGGCACTGCGATGGGCGGCGGCTTCGAACTGTGCCTTGCCTGCCATCATCGCGTCGCCGCCGATAATCCGAAAACGCGGCTCGGCCTGCCCGAAGTCAAGGTCGGCCTATTCCCGGGTGCGGGCGGCACGCAACGCGTGGCGCGCATGATCGCGCCCGCCGACGCGCTGCAATTTTTGCTCAAGGGCGAGGCGCTCAAGGTCGATCGCGCCAAGGCGATGAAGCTGATCGACAACGTCGTGCCGCAAGCC
>DATATS010000117.1:0-5154 GCA_036268675.1 Pseudolabrys sp. | reverse complement strand
ATGGGCGGCGCCGGCGTCGGCGTCGGCATCATCTTCGGCAATTACCTGGCGGCGGCGATCCGCAATCCGTCGGCCGCGCAGGGCCAGTTCGGCAACCTGATCTTCGGCTTCGCCATTACCGAGGCGCTCGGCATCTTCTCGCTGCTGATCGCACTGCTGCTGCTGTTCGCGCTGTAAGAGCATGGCCGGCAGGCGCTGGAGCTGACGATGGCAGAGCCGCAACACACGACAGGCGTCGAGCACGTGCCGAAGGGCGAGCATGACGGCGGCTTCCCGCCGTTCAATGCACACACGTTTCCTTCGCAACTCGTCTGGCTCGCCATCGCCTTTGTGCTGCTCTACGCGTTGATGGCGAAATGGGCGCTGCCGCAGGTCGGCAAGGTCATCGAGCAACGGCAAAAACATATCGCCGACGACACCGCCGAGGCGGGACGGCTCAAGGGACAGTCCGACGCGGCGGTCGCAGCTTATGAAAAGGCTTTGGCCGATGCCCGTGCCCGCGCCCAGACGATTGCCAACGAGACCCGTGACAAGCAGGCGGCTGCCGCGGAAGCCATCCGCAAGGCAAACGAGGATGCGCTCAACGCCAAGCTTGCCGACGCGGAAAAAACCATCGCCGCCACCAAACAGGCGGCGCTCGGCAATGTGCGGAGCATCGCGGAAGACGCCGCCCGCGCCATCATCGAACGGCTGATCGGCGTTGCACCGGCCGACAAGGCGGTCGCCGATGCCGTCACCGAAGCATTGAAACGCTAGCGCATGACCCCGAAAATTGGATGCCGGTTTTCGGATAAGATCATGCGCAAAATAAAATGAGTCACGACATGTTGCTCGAAGCCGAATTCTGGGTCGCGCTGGGCTTTGTCTTTTTCCTCGGCCTGCTCGGCTATCTGGGCGTCCATCGCATGATCGGCAAATCGCTCGACGATCGCTCCGCCCGCATCCGCGCCGAGCTCGACGAGGCCCGCGAGCTCAAGGACGAGGCCGCCAAGCTGCTGGCCGACTACCAGCGCAAGCGGCAGGAGGCGGAGAGCGAGGCGCAGGCGATCGTCGCCGATGCCCGCGCCGAGGCCGAGCGTCTTGCCGGCGAGGCCAAGGCCAAGATCGAGGAATTCGTCGTCCGCCGGACCAAGCTCGCCGAAACCAAGATCGCCCAGGCCGAGGCGCAAGCGGCTGCCGACGTGCGCGGCGCGGCCGCCGAAGCTGCGGTCGCCGCCGCCGAGCGGATCCTCACCCAGGAAGCCAAAGGCAGGCTTGCCGGCGAACTGATCGCCAAGGGCATCGAGGATGTGCGGAAAAAGCTGAATTAGCGAGCGGCCTTAGCCTGAATTCGCCGAAGCCGCGGCCGGTGGATGGCAGCCGGCAGCATCGGCATTGTCCCCGCTCTTAGCCTCCCCGCCGTGTGCACAACTGACGATGATGGTTCATCGGTCTTTTGTTACCTCCGGCTGCTGACTATTCTCTGCCGACTGATTCGTCCGCATTGTTGCGTTGCGTTGCGCCGGATTGACCGGCCGAGGAAGACCCGTGGTCATCTTCGATTGCAACGGTGTGCTCGTCGATAGCGAGCCGCTGGCAACCGCCATTGTATCGCAAGAGTTCATGCGCGCCGGCTTCGCCCTGACGCCGGACGTGGTCGCGCGCTATTTCACCGGCCGTCGTCCATCCGACATGTTTGCCGAGGTCGAAATCGCCGCCGGGCGCAAACTGCCGAGCGACTTCGCTGCGACGGTGGCGGCCGCGACCTTGCGCCGGTTCCGCAGCGAGCTGCGCGCGACCAGACATATCGCGCACGCGCTGTCCTGGCTGCGCGGGCCGAAATCGGTCGCCTCCTCGTCCTCGATCGACCGCATTCGCGTCAGTTTGGAGACCACCGATCTGATCCGCTTCTTCGATCCTTATTTGTTTTCGGCAAACGAGGTGCGCAACGGCAAACCTGCGCCCGATCTGTTTCTGCATGTCGCGGCCAAAGTGCGCGTGCATCCGAAAGAATGCCTGGTGGTCGAGGATTCAGCCGTCGGCGTCGCAGCCGCGGTCGCTGCCGGCATGACGGTGATCGGCTTTGTCGGCGGCAGTCATGCCGGCACGAAACTCGGCGGCCATTTACGCGCCGCCGGTGCGCGCGCGGTCATATCCGACATGCGCGCGCTCAAAGGCGCGATCATGGATCTGCGCGGCTGGTGAGCCTCAGCTTTGGCGGGGCGGACCGGCCGGCTTCGGTTTCTTGGCAATAGGCTTATGCCTGGATTTGGGCGCCGGCTTTTTCGGTTGCGGCGCTCCCAGCGGATCGAAACCGACATACACGACATAGGCATCGATGTTGGACGCCGGTTGCGGCATCGGAAATACGATGTCGCTTTCGATATGCGCGAAGGTGACGCGATCGACCGCGTTGCTGATCGTCACCTGCTCGCGCCCGAATTTCGAGGTGATCGTCTTGGGGCTGACGCCCTCCTGCACGATCGCCACCCGTAACGGAACATCGACGACGCCAGGTCCGCCCGCGGGACCGGTGATCACGCGCCCCTCGATGCCGACTTTCATTGTCATGATGCCGGCGTTGACGTGACATTCGCGCGCCATCTTGATGATGGAGCCCTGATAGCGCACGTCCATCGCGGCCGGTTCCTGGTCGCCCGGCTTGCTGCCGATCAATAATGTCGCGGCGCCGTTGCGAATCTTGACGTCGGGGCAATCGACGTCGGTATCGGACACGACCTGATTGCTGACGCCGGCCGCTTCGCCACTTTTTTGCGACGTGCCGAATATGCCCGAGGTCAGGCTGCTGGTGCCGCAGCCGCCCAGCATAAGCGCAAGCACCATCGCCAATAGCGAGACGCCGCCCGTTCCGGCGCGCACCCCTCGTGTGTGTCGTTCCCCACCCATGATCCGGCACGCGTCCCTTGCGATCGGTCTCACGTTATCGCCGTCCCGGCGAAACTTATAGCAAGTCCAGCATGTAACAATCCAAGCATGGCAACCCAAAGGCAGAGATTGCCGTATCGGAATCGCGTGATCACGCGCCATCGTCCTTCAGGCGCGCATAAAGCAGATGATCCTGCCAAATTCCGTTAATGCAAAGATAGCTGCGCGCATAGCCTTCGCGCTGGAAGCCGGTTTTTTCCAGCAGGCGGATCGACGCAGCATTGCCCGGAATACAGGCCGCCTCCAGCCGATGCAGTCTTAGTGTGCCAAAACAGTACGGAACAAGCGCGCGCGTCGCCGCGGTCATATAGCCTTGGTGGGCAAACGGCGCGCCGGTCCAATAGCCGATGGAGCCTGCCTGCGCCACTCCGCGGCGGATATTGGCAAGCGTCAAGCCGCCGACCATCGCGTTGTCGTCGCTGCGAAAGATCAAAAAGGCATAGGCCAGATCGCCGCGCAGGTCGTCGGCATAACGTTTGAGCCGGCGGCGGAATGCGCCGTGCGAAAGATCGTCGGCCGGCCAGGTCGGCTCCCATGGCGTGAGAAACGCGCGGCTCTTCTCGCGCAAGGCCGCCCACTCGGCATAGTCGCCGCTTTGCGGCACTCGCAACGTGATCCCCTCGCCGGCAATGGCCGGCTGCGTTTCGCCCAAGCTGACGGTGCGGAATAACGCCATAGTCGAATGCAGGGGATGCGCGTCCTTCGTTCAGGCGGCCCGGCGAACCAGACTTTCAGCGATCGCCGCCGTGCTTTCAAGGCCGTTGCCGGGCCCGAGCGCGGCGATCGCAGGTCTCGCCCGCCCGATCAAGGCACGACCGGCGGCGCGCGTGCTGTCGACTGTCACCGCGTCGACTTTGGCGACGATTTCGGCGAGCGGGATCGGGCGCCCATAGGCCAACATTTGCCGCGCAATCTGCCCGAGGCGCGCCTCTGAACTTTCCAGCGCCATCAACAGGCCGGCTTTCATCTGCGCTTTCGCGCGATTGACTTCCGTCTCGTTGATGGTCTCCGTCGCCTGATTGATCTCGTCGATCACCACGCGCATCAATTCGGGCGCGTCTGTCTCGTGCGTGCCGGCGTGCAGACCGAACATGCCGATGTCGGAATAAGGCATGTGAAAGGCCTGGATGGTGTAGCAGAGCCCGCGCTTCTCCCGCACCTCCTGAAACAGGCGCGAGGACATGCCGCCGCCGAGCACGCTGGTGAAGACTTGCAAACTGTAGAGCGCCTCGTCACGCACGGGCAGGCCCTCCAGCGCCAAGGCAATATGCACCTGCTCCAGATCGCGGCTTTCGACGCGCGTGCCGCCGCCAAAATGCGATGGCTCAGGCGCCGGCGCTACCGGCCCGACGAAGCTTGCGAACCGCTTTTCGGCATCCGCCAGGATCGCCTTGTGCTCGACTGCGCCGGCGGCGGCCACGATCATGCCGGGGCCGCAATAATTGCGCGAGAGATAGGCGCGCAGCCGCTCCGGATTGAATGAGCGCACGGTGTCCGGCGTGCCGAGGATCGAACGGCCGATCGGTTGACCGGGAAACGCAACCTCCTGAAGACGATCGAACACCAGACCGTCGGGATCGTCTTCGTTGGCGCCGATTTCCTGCACGATCACATTTTGCTCGCGCCGCAACTCCTCCGGATCGAACGTCGGCTCCGACAAAATGTCGGACAACACATCGAGCGCGAGCGGCACGTCGGCCTTGAGCACCCGCGCGAAATAGCCCGTGCTCTCCACGCTGGTGGCGGCATTGAGATCGCCGCCGACAGCTTCGATTTCCTCGGCGATCTGGCGCGCCGTGCGCCGTTTGGTGCCCTTGAAGGCCATGTGCTCGAGCAGGTGCGAAATGCCATGTTCGTCGGGCTTTTCGTCGCGGCTACCGGCGCCGATCCAGACCCCGAGCGAGGCGGATTCAAGATGTGGCATGCTGTCGGTGACCACCGACAGGCCGGATGCAAGACGCGTAATTTCGACACTCATGCCGCTGCTCCTTCACGCGCCGCACGCGACGCCTTCGCCACGAATTTTTCGACCGCCGCCTGGTCGGCCGGCAGCACAGTGACCGTCTCCTTGCGCCCGCCGAGATCGGCGAGCCAGTCGGGCAGCACCGGCTTGATGCCGCAGGCGGCCGCGACCGCATCCGGAAATTTGGCGGGATGCGCGGTGGACAAGACCACCATGGGCACGGATGGATCGCGCGTCTCTTTTTCGGCGACCGCCAGGCCGACCGC
>DATATS010000116.1:0-6559 GCA_036268675.1 Pseudolabrys sp. | reverse complement strand
ACATCGAAGCCGTGCCGGTAGATCAGGTCGAAGGCATCGCGCTGCGGCAGTCCTTTGCGAAAGCTCTGCCAGGTCTTGCCGCCGTCATTGGTGCGGCTGACCGCGAGCGCGCCGTCGCGCGGCACGCGCATCTCGTCCTTGATCGCCGGCACGAACCAGGCGGTGAGCGGATCGCGCGGATGGGCCGCCACGGCAAAGCCGAAATCGTCCACCGGCAACTTGAGCTGCGTCCAGGTACGGCCGGCGTCGGTCGAGCGGAAGATGCCGCAGTGGTGCTGCATCCACATCGTATCGGGCGAACCGGCACAACGCGCGACGCGATGCGGATCTTGCGATTCGAGTGCGCCGGCCTGTTCCGGCGGCAGATAGCTCGCGACCATGCCCTTGCCGTGCAGCTTCCAGCTTGCCCCGGCATCGAGCGTTTCCCAGACGCCGCCGCAGGAGATCGCCACAAACACGCGGTTTGCGTCGCGCGGATCGGGCGAGATCGTGTGAATGCCGGCATCGTCATAGCCCCCGCCGAACCACTTGGCGCGTTCGGGCACATCCCAGAGCGGCTTGATCTGATGCCAGCTTTCGCCGCGGTCGTCCGAGCGAAACAACCCGGCCGGCAGGGCGCCCGCCCATAGCGTGCCGCTCTCCCCGGCGCCGCCGGCTTCAAGCGTCCACACTTGGAACAGCGTCGGACTGCCGGCCGCGTCCGCCGGAAAAGCGGGTGCCGCAAGCTCGCGCCAGGATTTTCCGTCATCGTCCGAGCGATGCAGCTTGGAGCCGAAATGGCCGTGTCTGAGCACGGCGTAAAGCGCGCCGTCGCGCGCGTCGTGCAGCGCCGCCGTCACCGGCACGCCGGGAAAATCCGTGCGCGCGATATGCCAGCCGCCGTCTTTGTGCGCCAGCGTGTGCAGGCCCTTGCGCGTCGCCACCAGCATGCGGTCACTCACAACAAATCTCCCTGGCGGATCATGCGTTCAGCCTCCCGACAAGGCCTGCATGACGTAGAGCTTCGAATTCGGACCGATGCTTTGATCGAGCGCGGCGGCATTTTTAAGACGCTGCCCGTCGGCAAAGATGCAGACGTGTTTTCGCAAGCGCCCCTGCTCGTCGAGCAGATAAGACCGCACATGCGGGCGTTCGGCGAAGACGCAAGCGAGCGCATCCCCGACCGTGCCGCCCGCGGCCTGCAGGGGCGCGTCGGGAACCACCTCGCGCAACCATGATGTAAAATGAAGTTCGGCCATGCGTTGTCATTCCAGAGCCGCGGCGTCCGCGCGAGACCTATTATCGTCCCGGCACAACCGTCCCGTCGAGCCGCCGTTCCATCGACAAATAGGGGGTGCGGCCGGGATCCTGCCCGCGGCCGGTCACGGCGAACCCGGCGCGCTCGAAATAGACCCGGTTTTCCGGCAGCGTCACGCGCACGCGTAGCGTCAGCCGCTGCGCGCCGATGCGACGGGCTTGCGCCTCGCAGGCCGCGAGCAACGCCGTGGCGACCCCGCGTTTGCGCCAGGCCGGCGCGGTCGCAAGCCGCGCCAGATAAAGCGCATCGCCTTGCACTGTACAGAACACGCTGCCGACGAATTCATCGCCCGCCTGCGCCACGAACACGATGCCGTCGCGCTGGCGGCGGGCAACATCGGCGACTGTTTCATCGAGCACGCCCGAGGGCGGCTCAAATCCGCCGAAAGCCGCATGCACAACAGCAAGGATGTCTTCGAGGCGCTCAGCTTGCGTCCAGCGGCGGGTGACGATCGCTGGCGGCGCGTTCAAGGCTCAGCCGCCCAGCGCCGCTTCGATCGCCTTGAGCGCTTCGCCCGCCTTGGAGCCGTCGGGGCCGCCGGCCTGCGCCATGTCGGGACGCCCGCCGCCGCCCTTGCCGCCGAGCGCCTCGGCGCCCTTGCGCACCAGGTCGACCGCGGAGAATGTCCCGGTCAGGTCTTGCGTGACGCCGACGGCGACGCCGGCCCTGCCCTCCTCGCTCACGGCCACGATGGCCACGACGCCGGAGCCGATCTGTTTTTTGCCTTCGTCGATCAGGCTCGGCAGGTCTTTCGGGCTGATGCCGGAGACCGCGCGCGCGATCAGCTTCACGCCGTTGATCTGGCGCACGCCGTCGTCCGCAGCTTTGGCGCTGCCGCCCCCGCCCATGGCGAGCTTCTTGCGTGCGTCGGAGAGTTCGCGTTCGAGCTTCTTGCGCTCGTCCAGCAAAGCCGCAAGACGTGCCGGCATATCTTCCAGCGGCGCTTTCAGCTCGGCCGCGGCGGTCCTGGCGATTTGAATCTGCCTGTCGGCCGACTTGCGCGCCACTCTGCCGGTCAAGGCCTCGATGCGGCGGACGCCGGCCGAAACGCCTGAGTCGTTGAGGCTGTTGATCAGGCCGATGTCGCCGGTACGCCCGACATGCGTGCCGCCGCACAATTCGACCGACCAGCCGAGCGTATTGCCGCTCCCTTCGCCCATCGCGACGACGCGCACCTCGTCGCCGTATTTCTCGCCGAACAGCGCACGCGCGCCGGATGAGCGCGCATCGTCGAGTGCCATCAGCCGCGTGGTGACAGGCGCGTTTTGCAGCACGATATCGTTGGCGATGTCTTCCACGCGCTCAAGTTCTTCCGCCGAGATCGGCTTGGGATGCGAAAAGTCGAAGCGCAGGCGGTCGGGCGCGACCATCGAGCCTTTTTGCGCGACGTGATCGCCCAGCACCTGGCGCAGCGCCTCGTGCAGCAGATGGGTGGCGGAATGATTGCGCCGGATGTCCGCGCGGCGCGCGTGATCCACTTCCAGAAGCAGCGGATCGCCGACCTTGATGGCGCCTTGCGTGACATTCACGAGATGAGCAAAGAGATCGCCGGCCTTTTTCTGCGTATCGGTCACGCTCAGTCGCACGCCGTCGCGCCGCATCTCGCCGGTGTCGCCGACCTGGCCACCGCTCTCGGCATAAAACGGGGTCTGGTTCATCACCACCGCGCCGCTCTCGCCTGTCTTGAGTTCGGTCACGTCCTTGCCGTCGCGCACCAAAGCGGCGACGACGCCTTCGGCGCTCTCGGTCTCGTAGCCGAGGAACTCCGTGGCGCCGACTTTCTCATGCAGCGCAAACCAGACGGTTTCAGTCGCGGCGTCGCCCGAGCCTTTCCATGACTCGCGCGCCTTGGCGCGCTGGCGTTCCATGGCATCGGTGAAGTTCGCAAGATCGACGGAGATGCCGCGCGAGCGCAGCGCGTCCTGCGTGAGATCGAGCGGAAAACCATAAGTGTCGTAGAGCGTGAAGGCCGTGTCGCCATCGAACATGGCACCCTTTTTCAGGCCGGCGCTTTTCTCGTCCAGGATGGCAAGGCCGCGCTCCAGCGTCTTGCGGAAGCGCGTCTCTTCCAGTTTGAGCGTCTCGGCGATCAGCGCCTGCGCGCGGATCAGCTCCGGGTAGGCCTGCCCCATCTCGCGCACCAGCACCGGCACCAGTTTCCACATCAGCGGGTCCTTGGCGCCTAACAGTTCGGCGTGGCGCATGGCGCGCCGCATGATGCGCCGGAGCACATAGCCGCGGCCTTCGTTCGAGGGCAGCACGCCATCGGCAATGAGGAACGACGAGGCGCGCAAATGGTCGGCGATCACCCGGTGCGAAGCCTTGTGCGGGCCGTCGGGCGAAACGCCGGTCAATTCCGCGATGGCGCGGATCAGCGTGACGAAGAGATCGATGGCGTAATTGTCGTGCGTTCCCTGCAGGACCGCGGCGATGCGTTCCAGCCCCATGCCGGTGTCGATCGAGGGCCGCGGCAGCGCCAGCCGCTGGCCCGGCGCCTGCTGGTCGAACTGCATGAACACGAGATTCCAGATCTCGATGAAACGATCGCCTTCGGCGTCCGCTGAGCCCGGCGGACCGCCGGGAATCTTGTCGCCATGATCGTAGAAGATTTCCGAACAGGGCCCGCACGGGCCGGTCTCACCCATGGCCCAGAAATTGTCGGCGCCGTCGATGCGCAGGATCTTGCTGTCGGGGAGCCCTGCGATCTTCTTCCACAGGCCGAACGCCTCGTCGTCGTCGATATAGACGGTGACCAGCAATTTATCCTTCGGCAGGCCGTATTCCCTGGTGATCAAAGTCCAGGCCAGTTCGATCGCCCGCTCCTTGAAATAGTCGCCGAAGGAGAAGTTGCCGAGCATCTCGAAAAACGTGTGGTGGCGCGCGGTGTAGCCGACATTGTCGAGGTCGTTGTGCTTGCCGCCGGCACGCACGCATTTCTGCGCCGTGGCCGCGCGGCTATAGGGACGCTTTTCCAGGCCGGTAAAGACGTTCTTGAACTGCACCATGCCGGCATTGGTGAACATCAAGGTCGGGTCGTTGCGCGGCACGAGCGGCGAGGACGCCACGACCTGATGGTCGTTGCGCTTGAAGAAATCCAGGAAACCGCTGCGGATGTCGTTGACGCCGCTCATCGGAATGCTGTGCCAGCCCCCATTGCCCCGCGGGCGCTAAATCCTCGCCCCGCCTGATCTTTCCGGCCTTATGTAACGACGGGGGTGGGTTAAGTCCAGAAAAGGCGGCGCTTTCCCGCTCACCGCTTCGTGGGGGTAACAGGGGCCGTCAGGCACGAGCCGGATGAGGGGCATATGCTGGGACCGAGAACGACGGAAATCTCCCTCACCCGGTCCGCCTTCGCTTTGCGCCGGCGGAACGACCTCTCCCCCGCAAGCGGAGCGGAGCGAAGCGCGCAACCCCACCCGTCCGCTCGCTGACGCGGGCGTCCACTTTTTCCCGCTAGCGCGAGAAGGGATTTAAAACGCACATCGCCCCCGTCCTCGGTGACGGCCGCGTTAAACAGCCGGGTGCCGACGGGGGCGAATGCTTGGAGCGTTACGCGTTACTGAGAACGAGCCGGCTCCGGGCTCGCGTTGTCGTCCTTATCCTTCTCGGTCCTTCTTGCGCTTGGCCTTGGCCGCCTTCGCCGCAGCTTTGGACTTCGCCTTTGCCTTCATATCAGGCCTGATCCCGTCCTTGGCGTTGGCTTTGGCTCGCTCCTTGGCATTCAAGCGCTTGGCAGGCTTCGGGTGCGCCGTCACGAGACCGGCCGCTACGCCACCGGCGGCCTCGAAGTTGACGGCAACGATCTCAGCCTGTTTCGGTTTTACTCGTCCGGACCGTTCCGACGCGCCGGAATGAGGAGCCTCAGACACGGCCGGCGTTTCAGCATAGGGCGGCAATTCAGCGTTAGTCGGCAAGTTTTGGGTCGGCAAAGTTTGGGTCGGCAAGTTTTGGGTCGGCTTGGGCGATGCAGGGAGCGTCTCGATTTGCGTTTCGTTCGCTTCCTGCGCCGGTCCTTGGAACGAGGCGTCACCCTCGTCGCCGTGACCGGCACCGGCCGCTAGCGCGCTGCTAGCGTCCGGCTTGCCCGCATCCTTTCAAGCTTCGGCTGCGGTCTCGCCGTCGTCGTCCTTGTCGTTCTCCTCGCCGGCCATGATCGCCTCGGCAACGATGCCGGAATTCTGGCGCACCTGCGCCTCGATCTTGGCGGCCATATCGGGATTTTCCTTGAGGAACACCTTGGCGTTCTCGCGGCCCTGACCGATGCGCTGGCTGTCATAGGAGTACCAGGCGCCGGATTTTTCCACGACGCCGGCCTTGACGCCGAGGTCGACCAGTTCGCCCACCTTGGAGACGCCCTCGCCGTACATGATGTCGAACTCGACCTGCTTGAACGGGGGGGCGAGCTTGTTCTTGACCACTTTCACGCGGGTCTGGTTGCCGACAACCTCGTCGCGCTCCTTGATGGCGCCGATACGGCGAATGTCGAGGCGCACCGAGGCATAGAATTTCAGCGCATTGCCGCCCGAGGTGGTTTCCGGCGAGCCGTACATCACGCCGATCTTCATGCGGATCTGGTTGATGAAAACCACCATGGTACGCGATTTCGAAATCGACGCGGTCAACTTGCGCAGCGCCTGGCTCATCAGACGCGCCTGCGAGCCGGGCTGCACGTCACCCATCTCGCCTTCGAGCTCCGAGCGCGGCACCAGCGCCGCAACTGAATCGACCACCAGCACGTCGATGGCGCCGGAACGCACCAGCGTGTCGGCAATTTCGAGCGCCTGCTCGCCGGCGTCCGGCTGCGAGATCAGGAGGTCGTCGACATTGACCCCGAGCTTGCGGGCATAGACCGGATCGAGCGCGTGCTCGGCGTCGACGAAGGCGCAGATGCCGCCGAGCTTCTGGGCTTCGGCAATCGTGTGCAGCGCCAGCGTCGTTTTGCCGGAGGATTCCGGCCCGTAAATCTCCACCACCCGGCCGCGCGGCAGGCCGCCGACGCCGAGCGCGATATCGAGGCCGAGCGAGCCGGTGGAAATGGTTTCGACATCCATGGATTTGTCGTTCTTGCCGAGCCGCATGATCGAGCCCTTGCCGAACTGGCGCTCGATCTGGCTCAGCGCGGCGGTCAAGGCCTTCGACTTGTCCATGGACGATCCTTCAACGAGACGCAGGGCTGGCTGACTCATGAGTAGCGCTCCTTATGACCTAAGAATCGACCCCCCGACAAACACGAGGCACCCCGCCCCGCCGGAATCGACCGAT
>DATATS010000115.1:0-6277 GCA_036268675.1 Pseudolabrys sp. | reverse complement strand
GCGAAATCGGGATCGCTGGTCAGAAACACCGCGGTGCCCGGCACCAGATGCGGAGGCTTTTTCTCCAGGCTGCGGAACAGCGTATCGACCGGCACTTCGGTGCGGCGCGTCTTGCTGGCCAGAATGCCGGTGCCACGCCGCCAGGTGAGAATGAGCAGAACCATGGTGGCGCCAAACAGAATCGGTGCCCATGCGCCTTCGAATAGTTTCAGGAAATTCGCCGAGAAGAAGGTCAGATCGACCACGGCGAATGGCAGCATCAAGGCGAAGACTTTCCAGAACGGCCATTGCCACAGTTTCCAGATGACGATGAAACCGAGCAGCCCGTCGACCACCATGGTGGTAGCGACCGCGATGCCATAGGCCGAGGCCAGCGCGCTCGACGTGCGGAACAGCCCGACCAGCAGCAGCACGCCAACCAACAGCGCCACCGTCACGCGTGGAATGTAGATCTGCCCGGCATGGGACGCCGACGTGTGCAGGATCGCGAGCCGCGGAAGCAGGCCGAGCTGGATCGCCTGATGCACAAGCGAATAGGCGCCGGTGATCACCGCCTGGCTCGCAATCACCGTTGCCGCCGTCGCCAGCACGATCATCGGCAGCAGGAATGTGTCCGGCACCAGATGGTAGAACGGGCTTTCGATTGCGAGCGGATCGGCCAGCACCTTGGCACCTTGGCCGAAATAATTGATCACCAGCGCCGGCAGGACGAGCATGAGCCAGGCGGTCTGGATCGGCTTGCGCCCAAAATGACCCAGATCGGCGTATAGCGCTTCGCCGCCGGTGACGCAGAGGAACACCGCGCCGAGTGTCACCAGTCCGATCTCACCATGCGTGATGAGGAATTTCACGCCGTAATAGGGATTGATCGCGAACAGGATATGCGGATCGTCACGGATGTGCATCGCGCCGGCGATCGCGATGGCCACGAACCAGACCACCATGATCGGCCCGAACAAAGCGGCGACCTTGGCCGTGCCGCGGCTTTGCGCGGCGAACAATCCGATCAAAATCACGACCGCGAGCGGCGCCACGTAATCGGTAAAGGCCGGCACCGCCAGCTTCAAACCCTCGACCGCCGAGAGCACCGAGATTGCCGGCGTAATCACGCTGTCACCGAGAAACATCGAGGCGCCGATAACGCCGATGACAAAGACGAAAGCGGTGCGCCGGCCGATGGCGCGGCTCGCCAGCGCGGTGAGCGAGAGCGTGCCACCCTCCCCGTTATTGTCGGCGCGCAGCAGGATCAGCACGTATTTCAGCGTCACTGTGATGATCAGCGCCCACAGGATCAGCGACAGCACCCCGAACACGATGTCGCGGCTGACCGGGTGATCGTGACTTGCGGCAATCGCCGCCTCGCGAAAGGCATAAAGCGGGCTGGTGCCGATGTCGCCGTAGACGACGCCGACGCTGCCGAGCGCCAGCGCCACGAAGCTGGGCGGCGCCGGGGTTGCGCCATCGGAACCATTGGGCTCGGCAGGAGCCGCGCTCTCGTTCACGCCATCACTCATCGATTGTCGCAACGGCCTGCGGCTGCTGCCGGAAGGCCGGGCTTATATCACCGCGCATAGGAAGAGAATACCGGACATTTTCACCGGGCGCTCGACCGGCAACGGCCGCACGGAACCGCGGGTGTTCGGGGCTTTACGGCCTGAAATCGGCCGGAATCGGTGGCGCCTCACGCATCAGGGTAATGGTCACCCGCCTGTTCGGCGACATTGAGGGGTTGTCCGGGAACAGCGGCTCGGTGTCGGCCTTGCCGGCAACCATAAAGACATGCCCGGACGGCAGGCCCTCGGCCGCGAGGATCTCGCGAACCGCATTGGCGCGGTCGGCGGAGAGTTCCCATGGGCCGTAGCCCGGCGTTGGCGGCAATTTACTCGACGCGGTGTGGCCGGTGATGGAGACGCGATAGGGCATCGCCTTGAGCGCCGGTGCAATCTTCTGGATCAGCCTGCGGGTGCGCTCGAGGGGCTCCTTGGCGCCATCCGCAAACATCGAACGGCCGTCCTGATCGACGATCTCGATGTTGAGCCCCTCTTTCGTCTCTTCGACCATGATGTGCTTGGAGGCTTCGGTAATCTCCGGCATGTCCTGCAAGGCCTGGCGCAACGAGGCGGACGCAAGCGCGAACTTCTTGTCCTCCTTGAAACGGGCGCCATAGGAACGCTGGTGATCGTTCTCGTCGGGCGCGGGCGTCGGGGAGGCATCTTTCGGGTCGATATTGGCGGCATTCTTGAGCTTGGGTCGCGTCGGCAGGCCCATCACTTCGATAATGCCCGAATAGCGAACGCTGTTCTGCACACCGAACGCATCGCGCATGGAACCGGCAACCACCTGAAGCTTGGCCTGGTCTTGCGTCGAGAATGCCACCAGCATCACAAAGAAGCTGACCAGCAAACCCATCAGATCGGCGAAGGTGACGAACCAGCCGTGGCCGCCGCCGTGCGCTGCTTCCTTACGCTTTGACATGCACTGGTCTTTGCTCTTGCGCTGGAGCGCTGCGTTAAGCGGCTACCGGCTCGGCTTCGTCGGCATCCTCGTCGGCGTCGGTGTGACGATGCTTTTCGGGCAGGTAGGCGAGCAACATTTCGCGCACCAGCGTCGGACTCTTGGCATCGCGGATCATCAGGATGCCGTCGATGATCAGCGTGCGGTTGATTTCCTCATCCACCAGTTTGAGATGCAGCTTGTCGGCGATCGGCAGGCAGAACAAATTCGCCAGGGCGGCGCCATAGAAGGTTGCCAGCAACGCGGTCGCCATGTAGGGGCCGAGCTTGGACGGATCGGTCATGTTGGCAAACATCTGCACCATGCCGATCAGCGTGCCGATCATGCCGAAGGCCGGCGCACAGTCGCCGACCGCGCGATAGATCTTCTGTCCTTCGTCGAGGTGGGTCAGGAAGTTGTCGCGGTCGCGCTCGAGATTGTCGCGAATGAAAGTAGCGTCGTAGCCGTCCGCGACGAAGCGGATGCCCTTGGCCAGAAAGGGATCGTCGATCTCGACTTTCTCAAGCCCGATGGGCCCCGACTTGCGCGCGATCTCGGCAAGACCTGCAAGCTCGTCAACCAGCTCGCGTTGCGTCAACCGGCGCATGGAAAATGCGAACTTGGCGCCGAGCGGCAGCCCATGAAAGATCGAGGTGAGCGGAAACCGGATCAGCGTGGCGGCAAACGATCCACCGAAAATCACGATGAAGGCGTGCTCGCTGACGAACATGTGCATGTCGCCGCCCATCATAATGACAAGGCTGACGACAATGACGCCCGATATCAGGCCGAGACCGGTTGCTATATCCATTGACTTGAAACTCCACGCCACTAACGAACAGCCCGGGATCGCGACCGGCACTGCTCGCGTGCGACCCTAGATGCGCGCCGTTAAGGGGCGGTAAAGGCTAATCGATCGTGAAAGAAAACGGCCCGCGGGCGCGGCCTGCCCGTGACCGGACCCGGAAAACCTGCAAAAATCGCCGCAAATGGGCTCCGGACGCGTTTCGCCCGGACCTTTGCCCCAGAAAATCGGAGGAAAAGCCATGCGTGAGATCGGCCATTTCATCGGCGGCAAGACCGTCAAAGGCGGTTCGGGGCGTCTCAGCGATGTTTTCGATCCCAATACCGGCGACGTGCAGGCCAAGGTGGCGCTCGCCAGCAAGTCCGAGGTTGAAGCGGCAATCGCCAATGCCGAGGCGGCGCAGCCGCAATGGGCCGCCACCAACCCGCAGCGACGCGCGCGGGTGATGTTCAAATTCATCGATCTCCTGCACAAGGACTTCGAAAACCTCGCCAAGCTGCTCTCCTCCGAGCACGGCAAGACCGTCCCCGACGCGCGCGGCGATGTGCAGCGCGGCCTCGAGGTGGTGGAATTCGCCTGCGGGATTCCGCATCTGCTCAAAGGTGAATACACCGAAAGCGCCGGCCCCGGCATCGACCTTTATTCCGTGCACCAGCCGCTCGGCGTGGTCGCCGGCATCACCCCATTCAATTTCCCCGCCATGATCCCGATGTGGAAATTCGCGCCGGCGATTGCCTGCGGCAATGCCTTCATCCTCAAGCCGTCCGAGCGCGATCCGTCGGTGCCGATGCGGCTTGCCGAGTTGCTGTTGGAGGCCGGACTGCCGGCCGGCATCCTCAACGTGGTCAATGGCGACAAGGAAGCGGTCGACACGCTGCTCACCGACGCCCGCGTCAAGGCGATCGGCTTTGTCGGCTCGTCCGCGATTGCCGAATACATCTATTCCACCGGCTGCGCGCACGGAAAGCGCGTGCAGTGCTTCGGTGGCGCCAAGAACCATATGATCGTGATGCCGGACGCCGACATGGACCAGGCCGTCGACGCGCTGATCGGCGCGGGCTACGGCTCGGCCGGCGAGCGCTGCATGGCCGTGTCGGTGGCGGTGCCGGTCGGCAAGAAGACCGCCGACGCGCTGATGGAAAAGCTGATCCCGAGGGTGGAGAGCCTCAAGATCGGCCCCTCATCCGATCCGCAGGCCGACTACGGGCCGATGGTCACCAAGGAACTGCTGGGCAAGGTGCGCGGCTACATCGAGACCGGCGTGAAGGAAGGCGCCAAGCTCGTCGTTGACGGGCGCGGCTTCAAGTTACAGGGCTATGAAAACGGCAATTTCATCGGCGGCTGCCTGTTCGATGACGTGAAGCCGAACATGAAAATCTACAAGGAAGAGATCTTCGGACCGGTGCTCTCGGTGGTGCGCGCCAAGGATTACGAGGAAGCCGTGCGGCTTCCCTCGGAGCACGAATACGGCAACGGCGTCGCCATCTTCACGCGTGACGGCGACACCGCTCGCGATTTCGTCAACCGCGTGCAAGTCGGCATGGTGGGGGTGAATTTCGCCATTCCGGTGCCGCTCGCCTATTACACCTTTGGCGGCTGGAAGCGCTCCGGCTTCGGCGACCTCAATCAGCACGGGCCGGATTCGATCCGCTTCTACACCAAGACCAAGACCATTACCTCGCGCTGGCCGACAGGCCACAAGGAAGGCGCGCAGTTCGTCATTCCGACCATGAAGTGAATGACATGACCGATTACCAACTCTATTGCTTCGCGCAGTCCGGCAACGCCTATCGCGCTGCGCTGATGCTCAACCTGATCGGCGCCAGGTGGGAGCCGATCTGGTACGACTTTTTTGGCAAGGCGCCGCAGCGCACGCCCGAGTTTCGCGACACCATCAATGAAATGGGCGAGGCGCCGGTGCTGGTCGATGGCGACAAGAAGCTCAGCCAGTCGGGCGTCATCCTCACTTATCTGGCGCGCAAGTCGGGAAAATTTCTTCCGAATGGCGAGGACGAGGAGCTTGAATCGCTGCGATGGATCATCTTCGACAACCAGAAGCTCAACGGCTTTCTCGGCCCCTATCGGTTCCTCAAGAACTTCGCCCCCAAACCGGGGGATCCTGCGGTGATGGCCTTCATGAAGGGCCGCATCGACGGGGCGCTGTCCATCGCCAACAAGCGGCTGGAGAAGAAATCGTTCCTCGTCGGCGACAAGCCGACCATCGCCGATGTTTCGCTCACCGGCTATCTGTATTATCCGGCCGAGGAATTCGGGTTCGACATCGCCAAGGACCACCCGGCCATCGGCGCATGGCTCAAGCGCATGCAGGCTTTGCCGGGCTGGAAGCATCCTTACGACCTGATGCCCGGCTATCCGTTCGGCACGCAGGGCTTTCGCGATCAGTGATCGTGGCCGTGCGAATGGCCGTGATGATGATCGTGCCCTTGGTCATGCGCATGCGACGACTCATAGGCGCCGCCTTCCGGCTCGAACGGCGCCTCGATGGATATCATTTTTGCGCCGAGCGACGCGAGCAGCGTCTCGATGCTCGCATCGCGCCGCACGCGGATGCGGTTCGTCAGCATCTCCACCGGCAGGTGGCGGTCGCCGAGATGCCATGCGAGTCGCGACAATCCGGCAACGTCCGCGGCGCGCGCCTCGATCAATGGCTCGGACGCGGCCACCACCTCAACGAGCGCGCCATCGTCCAGCACCAACGCGTCGTCGGTACGCAGTCGCGCGGGCTCGTGTAAATCTATATCTATGCAGGCGCCTTTGACGCTTGTAACCGTAATTGTCTGTGTGCTGCGCGCGGCGTAATCGAGGATCACGGTATCCGTCGCGGTGCGGCCATGACGCGCGGCGGCGGAAAGGACGCGGACTGCGCGCGGCATGAGCGTTTTTGATCGATCAATTCAGACGTGGCGGCCGGTCACGGTCGGCATCGTCGGCGGGAATCGAACCGGGCAGCACCGCCTC
>DATATS010000114.1:0-17355 GCA_036268675.1 Pseudolabrys sp. | reverse complement strand
GGGCGTCGACCGGCTTGAGCGCATCGACGGTGCCGAGCGAGGGCGTGAGCCATGACAACCCGCCGCCGTTGAATCCGCGCTCCATCATTTGCGCTGCTCTTTGCGAGCGCGCGCCGCCCGACCAGGAGCCGAGCACGATCGCGATCAGGCGACGGCCGTTGCGGGTGGCGGTCGCGACGACATTGTAGCCCGACGCACAGATGAATCCGGTCTTCATGCCGTCGGCGCCGGGATAGCGATCGAGCAGCGAATTGTAATTCTTCATGATCCGGTTGCCGTAGCGGATCGAGTGGATGTGGAAATAGAAGCCGTCTTCCGGAAATTCGAGGATCAGCGCGCGCGCGAGAATCCCGAGGTCGCGCGCCGAGGTGACATGATTTTCCGCGGGCAGCCCGTTGGGATTGACGAAGTTGCTCTGCGACATGCCAAGCCGGCGCGCATTGGCATTCATCATGTCGGCAAAGCCGGAGATCGAACCGCCGACGCCTTCCGCGATCGCCACCGCGATGTCGTTGGCCGATTTCACCATCATCATCTTGAGCGCATTGTCGATGGTGAGGCGGGTGCCGACCTTGAGACCCATCTTGGTCGGCTGCTGCGCCGCGGCGTTGCGCGATACGGTGATGAGCGAATCGAAACCGATGCGGCCTTGCTTGATGGCGCGCAAGGTCGTGTAGGCCGTCATCAATTTGGTGACGGAGGCCGGGTACCATGGAACCGTGGCGTTCTCGGCTTCAAGCACCTTGCCGGTGGAGGCTTCGATCAATAGGTGCGCTTCAGGCTGCGCGCGCGTCGCGGGCGCAAACGCCAGCACGGCCATCGCGCCGAGGCCGAGCATCAGAAAGCGCAGGCTCCAGCGATGTGTCACTGCTCGCGGTCCAATGAAGTTCCTCGGGCCTTGGATTCGGCAGGGTTCCATAGGCAGTAGGCTTACGCTATCTAGGCTGTGGATGAGAGGAAAGCAGCCCGCCCCCTCGCTTCGGAATATGGTGACTCGGACGGCACCGTCGCCGGGTAATGCGACCAAAGTTCGGCAAAGGAGGCATCGATGACAGCGGCCATCGTCGGTTGGGCCCATACCCCCTTCGGCAAGCTTAACGGGGAAAGCGTCGAAAGCCTGATCGTGAAGGTGGCCGGCGAGGCCTTGGCCGACGCCGGAATAGCGCCCAAGGACGTGGACGAGATCGTGCTCGGCCATTTCAATGCGGGCTTTTCCGCCCAGGATTTCACCGCGTCGCTGGTTTTGCAGGCCTCGCCCGACCTGCGTTTCAAGCGGGCAACGCGGGTTGAAAACGCCTGCGCCACCGGTTCCGCGGCCGTCCATCAGGGGATCAAGGCGATCGAGGCGCGTTCCGCCCGCATCGTCCTGGTGGTCGGCGCCGAGCAGATGACAACGACGCCCGCGCCGGAGATCGGCCGCAACCTGCTCAAGGCGTCCTATGTGCGCGAAGAAGCCGACATCGACGGCGGCTTCGCGGGGATCTTCGGCAAGATCGCCGGGCTCTATTTCCAGAAGTATGGCGACCAGTCCGACGCGCTCGCCATGATCGCGGCCAAGAATCACAAGAACGGCGTCGGCAATCCTTACGCGCAGATGCGCAAGGACCTCGGTTACGACTTCTGCCGCACCGAAAGCGAGAAAAATCCGTTTGTCGCCGGCCCGCTCAAGCGCACCGACTGCTCGCTCGTCTCCGATGGCGCGGCCGCCGTCGTGCTCGCGGACGTGGAGACCGCGCTCAAGCTCGACAAGGCTGTGGCGTTTCGCGCGGCCGAGCACGTGCAGGATTTCCTGCCATTGTCCAAGCGCGACATTCTGAAATTCGAAGGCTGCGCGATCGGCTGGCAGCGCGCACTGAAAAATGCCGGTCTCGCGCTCGGCGATCTCTCGTTCGTGGAGACGCATGACTGCTTCACCATCGCCGAACTGATCGAATACGAAGCGATGGGGCTGACGCCTGAAGGCCAGGGCGCCACGGCAATCAAGGAAGGCTGGACGCGGAAAGATGGCAAGCTGCCGGTCAATCCGTCCGGCGGCCTGAAGGCGAAAGGCCACCCCATCGGCGCGACCGGCGTGTCCATGCACGCCATGACGGCCATGCAGCTCACCGGCGCGGCCGGCGATCTTCAGGTCAAGGACGCCCGCATCGGCGGCATTTTCAACATGGGCGGCACATCGGTTGCGAATTACGTGAGCATTCTTGAGCGCATCAAATAGCGCGGACTGAATATGTTGCGCCGCCCCGAACGCTGAACCGGCATTTCACAGCGCAAGGCTGCGACATCGTTGGACAGCCAACGACTTTGCCGCTTCTCAAAAATTGATTGCAGAACTGGACGTGTTAGAATTTTGCCGGGCTCAACCGGATGGGGGTCGCGTGCCAATAGCGGGGCCACGACGGGGCGAAGGTAAAGGGCGTCACATGACGAACATTCCAACCGACCTGCTGCGCACGCTGATTGCGGTGGTCGACCTGCGCGGCTTCACCAAAGCCGCGGCCCATCTTGGCGTAACGCAACCGGCCGTCAGTGCCCAGATCAAGCGGCTGGAATTCCTGCTTGGCGACGAACTGTTCGATCGCAGCGTGCAAGGCATCAGTCTGATGCCGCACGGCGAGATGCTGGTCGGCTATGCCCGCCGCCTGCTTTCGATCAACGATCAGATCGTGCGTCTGGGCAAATCCGGCCCGCGGCCGGAGCTGGTCATCCGCATCGGAACGCCGAGCGACTTTGTGGCTTCCGTCCTGCCCGGCACGCTGGCGGGGATGCGCGAGCGCCGTCCGGACCTGCGATTTGTCGTGCGGACCGATTTCTACGAGCCGCTGCTGCGCGACCTGCGCGCGGGCGACCTCGATCTGCTGGTCGCGCTCTCGAACGAACCGCCGCACGATGCGCGCCATTTCTGGGCGCACGAGGTGGTCTGGGTGCACAGCGACGCAACACGGATCGATCCGGAGCGGCCGGTGCCGCTGGTGTCCCATGGCGAGTCCTGCGTCTATCACCGGCTGGTGGTGTCCGCATTCAAGGCGGCGGGGATCGACTGGGAGGATGTCTTCACCGGTCCGAGCATCGTCAGTCTCGCCGCCGCGGTCACGGCCGGGCTCGGCGTCATGGCGCTGACCTGCAAGCGCGCCACTGAACTCGGGCTGACCATCTGGGAAGATTGCCCGCTGCCGCGGCTGCCCGAACTCTATAGCGGGGTCTATCTGCGCGAGGGCGGCGCCCGCGCAGCCTATGAGCAACTGGCCGACGAAATTGCCGCCGTTCTGCGCGTGCCGCCGAGCCCGCCGAAATTGGCCGTCACAAGCGGCGAAGCGCGCGCGGCGATCACCGCCGCTTGACGGCCGGCTGACTTGCGACTTTGCGCTCGGCGGCGGGCGGCAAATACGAACCGTCGAAAATATCGTCCAGCCCGGGCTTCGCGTTCTTGAATTTATAAGCGGTCGCAAGCTGATCGATAGCCGCGGCAAAGCGCGTAGGGTCGATGCCGCCATAGCCGTTCGCTTTGACTTCCGGCGTCACGATGTTGTCACGGATCGCGATGCTCAGGCGTTCGATTTCGACATCCTTCTTGGCGCCGTCGGTGCGATCGAGCACGGTTCCGATCGCGGCTGCCGGCGACTTCACGGTTTCCTTCAGGCCTTTCAGGAAAGCGCTCAGGAAGCCTTTGACCGCGTCGGGATGCTCGGCGGCAAAGGTCGTGTTCACGACAATCGCGTTGCCGTAAAGCTTGAGGCCGTAATCGGCCATCAGCAGCACGGCGATGTCGTTCACCGGAACGCCTTTGTCCTTGAGATCGACATAGGTGGAAAACGACACGCCGGTGACGGCGTCGACCTGGCCCGCAGCCAGCATGGGCTCGCGCACAGGTGCGGCGATGGTCTCGATCGTCACCTTGGAGGCGTCGATGTGGTTGACGTTAGCGAAGATCGGCCATTCCGCGAACGAGCCATCCGTGGCCGGCGCGCCGAGCTTCTTGCCTTCGAGATCGCGTGGGACCTCGATGCCGCGGCTGCGGCGTCCGATCACCGCGAAGGGCGGCCGGTTATAGACCATGAAGATGGCCTTGAGCGGGGCTTTGGGATTGGCGTCGCGGAACTTGATCAGCGCATTGATGTCGGCAAAGCCGAGGTCGTAATTTCCGGACGCCACGCGCTTGATTGCATCGGCCGTGCCGGTGGCGGGGTCGACGGTGACGTTAAGATGTTCCGCCTTGTAGTAGCCCTTGTCGAGCGGCAGCAGGAAGGGCGCCGACGTGCCTTCGATTTTGAAGTTAAGCGAGAACTTGACCGGGGTTTCCGCCGCGCAGACGCCGCTTGTCAGGGTGGTCAGCAGGAATATCGCCCACAGTCCGCCCATGACCGACTGGCGGGGGCCTCGCACGCACATGACCCGGATCCCTCTCTGGCGGCGCGCGCCCCGGGCGATGCGGTTCGCGACCGTTGCTGAAAGCACCTAGCAGCAGCAAAGAACATGCTGTTGCAAAGAGCAAGATATCGGCGCTCGAATACGGCGATTGAACGGCGACATGGCTAACATCGTTGAATAGTTAAGCAGGCCGTTTCCGGTCGAGGGTGCTCAAGGGTCGCAAGCGTTCAGGATCATCCCATGGATCAGCGCGACCAGCGATCGATGCAGTCCAAGCGTAATGCCGCCGCTCGCGGCGTTCCACGCTTCGAGGCGCCGTACGCGCCGACGGACGAGACGATCGCCGCCGCGTTGATGACCGGCGCCGCACGGCCCGACGCGGCCGAGGCACGGATCGACAGGCGCGCCACGCGACTGGTCGATGCAATCCGCGCCGGTGCCGGCGGGCTCGGCGGGGTCGAGGATTTCCTGCACGCCTATGCGCTGTCCACCAAAGAGGGCTTGGCGCTGATGGTGCTGGCGGAGGCGCTGCTGCGGGTGCCGGACGCCGCCACCGCCGACCGGCTGATCGAAGACAAGCTCAAGGCCGGCGACTGGACCCGCCGCGAGGCCCGCTCGGGCGCGCTTCTGGTCTCGGCCTCGGCCTGGACCCTGGGTTTGACGGCCAAAGTCATCCAACCCGGCGAGACCCCGGAGGGCATTGTCGAGTCGGTGGTCAAGCGGCTGGGCCTGCCGGCGGTGCGCGCCGCGACGCGCCAGGCCATGCGGCTCCTGGGTTCGCATTTCGTGCTTGGGCAGACCATCGAGGACGCTCTCGAGCGCGCCCGCGCGCATCACGAATTTCTCTATTCCTATGACATGCTGGGCGAGGGCGCGCGCAGCGCCGAGGACGCGGCGCGCTATTTCGATTCCTATGCCGGCGCCATCGACGCCATCGGCAAAAGTGCCGGCAATGCTACGCTGCCGAACCGGCCCGGCATCTCGGTCAAGCTCTCGGCGCTGCATCCGCGCTACGAGGCATTGTCGCGCGAGCGTGTGATGGCGGAACTTGTGCCACGCGTCATTGAATTGGCGCAACTCGCCAAAACGCATGAGCTCAATTTCACCGTCGATGCCGAGGAGGCCGACCGGCTGGAATTGTCGCTGGACGTCATCGGCGCGGTGCTGCGCGACGATTCCCTGAGCGGATGGGACGGCTTTGGGCTGGCAGTGCAGGCCTATCAGAAGCGCAGCCGCGCGGTGATCGATTGGGTCGCGCAGGCCGCCAAGGCGCTCGACCGCCGCCTGATGGTGCGTCTGGTCAAGGGCGCCTATTGGGACACCGAGATCAAGCGTGCGCAGGAGCGCGGGCTTGCCGATTACCCGGTGTTCAGCCGCAAGGCGATGACCGATCTCTGTTATGTCGATTGCGCGCGCAGACTGCTGGCGGCGCGCCCGCGCATCTATCCGCAGTTCGCCACCCACAATGCGTTGACGGTGGCGAGCGTGATCGAGGATGGCGGCGGCGTCGAGGGCTACGAATTCCAGCGCCTGCACGGCATGGGTGACGCGCTCTACAAATCGTTGCTGGCGGATTCTCCGGCCGCGACCTGCCGCGTCTATGCGCCGGTCGGCGGCTATGCCGATCTGCTTGCCTATCTGGTGCGCCGGCTGCTGGAGAACGGCGCCAATTCCTCTTTCGTGTCGGTAGCGGCCGACCCGAACGTGCCGGTCGCCGATATTTTGAAGCGCCCGCAGACCGTCATCGGCGACCCCAAACAGGCGCGGCACCCGCATATTCCACTGCCGCGCGATTTGTTCGCACCGGAGCGGACGAATTCGCACGGTGTCGAATTCGGCGACCGCGGAGCACTCGATGCGCTGCTGAGCGAGGTTCGCCCAGCATCACACGATGCCGGCTCAACCCCGCTGATCGACGGTGTCGCTGTCGGCGGCCGCGAGCGGGCGGTGAATTCTCCGATCGACGCAACGGCAATCGGAACGGTGCAGGAGGGCGATGCGGCGATTGTGACGGCGGCGATCGCTGCGGCGCAGGCCGGATTTCCGGGCTGGAACGCGACGCCGGCCGCGCAACGCGCCGTCGTCTTGCAACGCACCGGCGATCTGATCGAACAGGACCGCGGCCGTCTGATCGCGCTGCTGCAAAGCGAGGGCGGCAAGACGCTCGACGATTGCGTTTCTGAGGTGCGCGAGGCGGCGGATTTCTGCCGTTACTACGCCGCGCAGGTCCGCCATACGCTCGTGCCGCAGGCGCTGCCGGGGCCGACCGGCGAAAGCAATGAATTGCGCTATCGCGGCCGTGGCGTGATCGTCTGCATCAGCCCGTGGAATTTCCCGCTCGCGATTTTTGTCGGCCAGATCGCCGGCGCGCTCGCTGCCGGCAATACGGTGGTGGCCAAGCCTGCCGAGCAGACGCCGCTTATTGCGTTCGCGGCGATCAAGCTGCTCATTGCGGCCGGCGTGCCGCCGAGCGCGCTGCATCTGGTGCCGGGCGACGGCAAGGTGGGCGCGCTGCTGACCGGCGACAAGTCCATCGCCGGTGTCGCATTCACCGGATCGACGGAGGTTGCGCGCATCATCAACCGTGCGCTCGCCGCCAAGGACGGGCCGATCGCCGCGCTCGTCGCGGAAACCGGCGGCATCAACGCCATGATCGCCGATGCCACCGCGCTGCCGGAGCAGGTGACCGACGATGTCGTGACATCGGCCTTCCGTTCGGCCGGGCAGCGTTGCTCGGCCTTGCGCCTGCTGTGCGTGCAGAATGACGTTGCCGACCGCGTCATTGCGATGGTGGCTGGCGCCGCGCGCGAATTGAAACTGGGCGATCCGCGCGATCCGTCCGTCCAGATCGGCCCCGTGATCGATACTGAGGCCAAGGACAAACTCGATCACTGGCTCGCCGGCATGGAGGCGCGCGGCGCGGTACTTTTCCGCCATGACGGCCCGCTGCCTTCGCGCGGCACGTATGTTGCGCCGGCCATCGTCGAACTCGACCGTGCGCGTGACCTGCGCGAGGAAGTGTTCGGTCCCGTGCTGCACGTGGTGCGCTGGCGTGCCGGCGAACTCGACACGTTGCTCGACGATATCGCCGGCAATGGCAGCGCGCTCACGCTCGGCATCCATTCGCGCATCGACTCGACGATCGCGCACATCGCGGCCCGGCTCCCGCACGGGAATATCTATGTCAACCGCAACATGATCGGCGCGGTGGTCGGATCGCAGCCGTTCGGCGGCAGCGGATCGTCCGGCACCGGCCCGAAAGCCGGCGGGCCAAATTATCTGCACCGTTTCGCGGTCGAACAGGTGGTGAGCGTGAACACCGCAGCGTCGGGCGGCAACGCGGCGCTTTTGTCCGACCAGGAATAACGCCGGCCGTCTTCGCAGTTGCGAAACAGACATCCCCGGCAGATGCGCGATTTGACGCAGCAGGGCAGGGAGTACGGCGCGCGCCCGTTGGATGATTATAGGTTCCAGCAAGGGAGCAAAGTCATCATGCATTCATTCCTGACGCGTTCAATTTTGCGCCGTACCGCCGCCGCCGTTCTCGCGGGCGCGCTGATCGCCGGCACCATTGGTCTGACGCCCGCTCAGGCGGCCCATCACCACTGGCACCACCGCAATGCAGCCGTGTTCGGCGCGGTCGCGGGGCTGTTCGGCACCATCGCGGCGATCGCTGCGGCCGACCAATATCGCGACGCGTATTATGACGGCGGGCCTTATTATTACGGCTATGGCGGCCCGTATGTGTACGGCCCGTCCTATGGCGGCTATGGTCATTGGCATGGCGGGCATCGCGGCTATCACGGACACGACCATCATTGAGCGCCGCCGCCGTTAACGCTTCCGAAGCTTTCATTAACCGGTTTGCCCTTCCGATCGGCTATTCTGCCGCGCATGACTGATTCGGTCGCCCGGCTTTATGACGCCGTGATCGCCGTTCGGGGTTCCGACCCGGCGAAATCGCGCACGGCCCGGCTGTTGCGCGCCGGCCGCGCCAAGATGGCCAAGAAGCTCGCGGAAGAAGCGGTGGAGGTGGTGATCGACGCCATGAACGGAGAGCCCGAGGCTGTGGTGCGCGAGAGCGCCGACCTCTTGTACAATCTGGTGGTGCTCTGGGTTCACTCCGGCGTCCATCCCGACGAGGTCTGGGCCGAGATGCGCCGCCGCGAACGGATGTTCGGGATTGCCGAAAAATTGCCAAAGGATATGGTACAGCCCGCGACGCGGCGAAAAGTCGTGGCGCTCGAATCCCGGCGCGTCCGCAAGCGCCGCTAGCGCGCGATCCCGACAAACGGGAACCGGCTATCGGGCTTAGTTGGCGCCAGAAAAAGTCCTCACTTCCCATTCCATGAGTAAACCGATGACCGTTCCGGCCGCCGAGCGGCGCTCAATGCTACGCAAGCTGTACGACTGGTGCGTGGGCGCCGCCGACAGACCGCACGCATTGTGGATCCTGTTCGCCGTTGCCTTTGCCGAGAGCTCGTTCTTTCCGATCCCGCCCGACGTCATGCTGGTGCCGATGTCGCTGGCGCGGCCGCGGCGCGCCTTCGTGTTTGCCGCCTGGTGCACGGTGGCGTCCGTCGTCGGCGGCATGGTCGGCTACGCTATCGGCGCGCTGCTCTACGATTCGGTCGGCAGCTGGCTCATCCATCTTTACGGCTATGGTGACAAGGTCGAGGCCTTCCGGCTGGCTTACGCACGGTGGGGCGCATGGATCATCCTTCTCAAGGGGTTGACCCCGATCCCCTACAAGATCGTGACGATTACCTCCGGTTTTGCCGGCTATAATTTTGCGCTGTTTGTGGCTTTATCGCTGGTCACGCGCGGCGCGCGCTTTTTTCTGCTTGCCTTGCTGCTCAACCGTTTTGGCGAGCGGGCGCGCCATATCATCGAAAAGCGGCTCGGCTTATGGACACTGCTGTTTGCCGCCGTGCTCGTCTTCGGCATCGCGGTCGCGCTATACTTGTTTTGACGGAATCAAGTGTTCCTCATTTTCGCCACCGGTGGGGCCTATTGGAGACGCGCTGGCGCAAATGCCGTAGGCTTGCGGACCATCAATTGGGTGGCCGACCTTGAATCGGTTTGACCGGCCATGGAGAGCAATCGGATCGTGATCGCGCGCGGGGGCCATACCGCCTCGACGTTGCTTGCCTGCGTTTGCGCCGGCGCGCTGTTTTTCGCCGCCGCCATGGCGCTGGCGCAGGACGCCGCTCATCCGGCGCCGGCAGCTCCCGCCCAGGATCAAGGTTTCTTCGGCAGCATCGGCCGCTGGTTCGATCAGCAGACCAACAACATCAAATCCGGCTTCAAGAATGCCGGCTCGGGGATCAGCAATCTCGGCCGTGACGCGGGGGTCGCAGCCAAGTCGACGGTCGACACCGCCAAGGACGCCGCCGACGCGGTGGCGAAAATTCCCGTCGCCCGCGTGGTGAGCGGCCACGAGCGATGCGCGCTCGCACCCAACGGCGCACCCGATTGCGTGGCGGCCGCCAATGCCCTGTGCAAGACAAAAGGCTTCACGTCCGGCAAGAGCGCCGACATGACCACCGCCGAAGTCTGCCCGGCCCAGGTCTATTTGTCCGGCCGCAGCAGCGGGCCGGGCTGCCACACCGAAACATTCATCTCGCGCGCGCTCTGCCAATAATTATCGGGCGGCATGCCGGTGCTTGTGCGGCCGCCGGGTCTGTGTTTCCGTCGCGCCAATCATGGAGTGCGCGACGTGAATCTTTATTCCAAACTGCTTGAACGCGACGCCGCGGGGCGGCCTGTCACTGTCGGCGTGATCGGCGCCGGCAAGTTTGGCACCATGTTCCTGTCGCAGGCGCGTCTCACCGCGGGAATGCACGTCGTCGGCGTCGCCGACCTCGATGTGGCGCGGGCGAAAAGCCAGCTCAAGACCGCAAACTGGCCGGCCGAGTCTTATGCCGCCGCTTCGCTCGCTGACGCTCATAAACAACGCGCGACTTTCGTCACCGCCGACGCCATGGCGCTGATCGCCGATCCGCGCATCGAAGTAATCGTCGAAGCGACCGGCGTTCCCGGCGCCGGCATCGCGCACGCGCTCAAGTCGATCGAAAACGGCAAGCACATCGTCATGGTCAACGTCGAAGCCGACGCAGTGGCGGGGCCTTTGCTGGCGCGCCGCGCCAAGGCCGCCGGCGTCGTCTATTCACTCGCCTGGGGCGATCAGCCGGCGCTGATCTGCGAGCAGGTGGATTGGGCGCGCGCCGCCGGCTTCAAGGTGATCTGCGCCGGCAAGGGCACGCGCTACGAGCCGCATTACCATCAATCCAATCCCGACAATGTCTGGGACATTCTCGACAAATACCTCAACATCAGCGACCGCAAATCGATCAATCCGAAAATGTTCAATTCGTTTGTCGACGGCACCAAGTCCGGCATCGAAATGACCGCTGTCTGCAACGCCACCGGCCTGGTGCCGCAAAGCGGCGGCCTCAACTTTCCACCGGCGACACGATTTGAACTTGCCGACATCTGCAAGCCAAAGGCCGACGGCGGCACGCTGGAAAAAGCCGGCGTCACCGAAGTCACGTCCTCGGTCTATCGTGACGGCCGCGACGTGCCGCATCATCTGGCGCTGGGCACTTACGTCGTGTTCGAGGGTGAGACCGATTACGCCCGCCGCTGTTTCAAGGAATACGCCATGCTGCCGGACAAAAGCGGCAAATACGCCGCGCTCTATCGTCCGATTCACATGATCGGGCTCGAACTCGGTATCTCGGTCGCGAGCTGCGCGCTGCGCAACGAGCCGACCGGCGCCCCCACCGGATTCCGCTCCGACGTGGTCGCCACCGCCAAGAAAGCGTTGAAGGCCGGCGAAATGCTGGACGGCGAGGGTGGCTTCTGCGTCTGGGGCAAGCAGACGCCGGCCGACATTTCGCTGAAGGAGGAATTGCTGCCGCTCGGCCTCGCGCACAACGTCAAGCTCAAGCGCGACATCGCCGAAGGCGGCGCGCTCAAATGGGCCGACGTCGCCTACGACCCCAACGATAGCGCAGTGAAAGTACGGCGCGAGATGGAAGCGGCGTTCGGGCGCCGCAATGTCGGCGCTGAAGCGGCGTCATAAGCCAAAAAGAGACGAGGGCAGCGGCGCGCCGCCGCCCCCGTTAGTTTCCGCACTGGCGACTTATCAGTAGCGCCAGCCGCAATGGCGGAAGCCGTGCCAATCGGTCCAGCAGTGGTAATGGCGATAGCCGCGGGCGTAATGGCCCCGCCAACCGCGATAGTGATGGTAGCGATGATGCCACGCGACATTGACCGTCGTGGACAGCGTCGAATTCAGCGCGGGATCGAACATCCGGGCCTGCACCGGAACGGCCATCGAGACCGCAATCAAAGCGGCCGCCGCGGCCGCACCGATAATTGCTTTTCGCATTATGCCCTCCATTTTAGATAAGCAGTCCGTGGGACAAGTCCCGAGGGCAAAAGAAGGTTTCAAAAAAGTTCCGCGAATTCTGCGGTCAGTTGCCGCATTGGCGCATCGCGCCGATTCGCGTGCGAAAAACGGCCGTGCCACGGCGGCAAGGCGGCCGCCCAGGGAATGAGAAGGCCGTTGCGGTCGAACGATCCCGATTATTCGAGCTCGATGGTGCCGTCGATTTTGTGATTGAGCCCGGCCGCTTCGATCGTCAGCACCATTTGCGCCCTGACGGCCTCGTTGCCCTTGATGCGCCCGCCGGCAACCGCCGCGCGGATTGCCTGTTCGATCTCGCGCTGCGAGGTGACGCCCACGGTCTTGAGGAATTTGCGTAACGACGTGTTGAGAACCTCTTCGTTCATCGCCGGCTCCTTGAAGAAGCGTTAATCGAGAGCCGATCATACAGGTGAACGCGATTCGAGGCACCGGTGGGGGGCCCAATCGGTGCCCAACCGGCGGCCGTTGACCCTTGACGGCACGCCGCTATGATCCGCGCCGCTTGCGCCGCGAAAATGCCCCTGTGGCGGAATTGGTAGACGCGCCTGACTCAAAATCAGGTTCCGCAAGGAGTGCTGGTTCGAGTCCGGCCAGGGGCACCACCTTCCGCTCTGTGAGCTTCGGCTCGACGAGCCGAAACGAGCGACGCGGCGGAGACTGGGACGGGCATGGTGTCTGACTTTTTTGCCAAAGCCGCCACCCGGCAACCACTCGTCACCGCCGCGGCGCTCATTACCGTGATCGGCCTCGCCACCATTGGCGGCTTCTTCTATTTCCAATATGTGCTTCGCTATCCGCCGTGCCCGCTCTGCCTGGAACAGCGCAACGCCTATTACATCTGCGTGCCGCTTGCGGGCCTGCTATGGCTCGGCGCCAGCCACCGCGCGTCGCGCAAGGTCATGATTCTGGGTTTTGCGGTCATCGTCGTGGCAATGCTGTGGAATGCCGGGCTTTCGGCCTATCATGCCGGCATCGAATGGAAATTCTGGCAGGGCCCGGCCGATTGCAGCGGATCGATCGGCAATTTCGGATCCGCTGCCGACGCGCTCAAGCGGATGCAAAATACCCACGTCGTTCGCTGTGACGAGGCGGCGTGGCGCCTGTTCGGCCTGTCGCTCGCAGGCTACGACGTGCTGGTGTCGCTTGCGCTTGCGGCGATAGCCGCATGCGGCGCCAGGATTGCGCTCGCCCGGAAAACTGACGGCCACGAATGAGGAAGGTGCGCGTACATCCGGCGTCACCCGCTTCAGATCGTGGCCGCTCGATGACGGAGCCTTTTCAGGTTCGACGTCATCACTGAGCGCTATATGGAGATGCCTCGCTTCCGCCGCAAGTGGCTGCTCAAAGCCGCAATTCCATCGAGCGCGCAGGGCTGAAATTCATGACTGAGACAATCGCAAACCGCACTTACACGGGCACGGCCAAGACGCTGCATTGGCTCATTGTGGCCATGCTGATTGCTCAGTTCACGTTCGCCTGGACCATGCCGCATATCGGCCGCGACACGCCGGTGACCACGCTGATCAGCCTGCATTTCACGTTCGGCATATTGATCCTCGCCGTCGCCATTGTGCGATTGGCTTGGCGGATGACGCACGGCGAACCGGCCCCGGAAGACGGCATGCCGCCGTGGCAGGTGCAATCGTCGCGCGTCCTGCACTGGCTGCTCTACGTATTATTGTTCGTGTTGCCGATCCTCGGCTGGCTGAATGCCTCTTGGCGCGGCATGCCGATCGTGATGTTCGGCCTCGAACTGCCAAAGCTGGTGGCCACGCGCGCGCCAGGCTTCGGCTGGACCGGCGAGGTGCACGGCTTGCTGGCGGACTATGTGCTGCTGCCGCTCGTCGGCCTGCACGTGCTGGCCGCGCTTTATCATTATTTCATTCGTCGCGACGGCGTGCTGCAACGCATGCTGCCGGGGACGTGGCCGCAACCGGATTGACCGCGCTCAACGCGCTGCGCGGCGCAGAGTAATCGAAGCTGAAATCTTGTCCTTGGTGCCGATGGTATCGATGGTCACGGTCTGGTTATTGCGCTTGGTGGTCATCACCATGTTGCCGGTGATCGCCGTGCTCTGGAAATGCAGCTGGAACCGGTCGCCTTTCGCGGTCCCCGACGCGGAGCCTCCGACACCGCGGCTGGTTTCGCTCCAGGTGCCGTTGATCGCGTTGGTGGAGTCCGCTTCGAAATCGCCCGCAAGGTCGAATTTATAGCTGTCGCTGGCGCAGGTGATCTGGATCAGGACGTAACTCTCGTCGTTGTCCTTCAGGCTGTAGGTTGCCTTGCAGCGAATGCGCTCGCTTTTGGGGCCGATGTTGATCTTGCCATTGCCTTCCCAGGAGCCTGGAAAGTCGGCGAACGGTCCCGCGGCGGCGAAAGCCTGCTGCCACCCGGCGCCGCCGATCGCGAGGAAACAGGCAAGGATGGCGGCGCGCGCTAAAGAAAAGCGGGAAGACGCGAACGAGGTCATTTGAAAGTTCCTTTGGAAGGCTCGAAGGCTTATGGCTCGAGCTCGGTATCCCAATATAAGTAGTCGAGCCAGCTTTCGTGCAAGTAGTTCGGCGGAAATGAACGGCCATTCCGGTGCAGGTGCTGCACCGAAGGCTGAAATGGCGTCTGCGAGGGGTACATCTTGGCCTCGTCGGGCGTCAGATTGCTCTTGCGCAGATTGCACCCCGAGCAGGCGGTGACCACATTCATCCAGGTGGTGTGGCCGCCGCGCGAACGCGGCAGCAGGTGGTCGAAGGTCAAATCCTCGCGGTCGCCGCAATATTGGCAGGCGAAGCGGTCGCGCAGGAAAACATTGAATCGGGTAAAGGCCGGGTGGGTTGAGGGCTTCACGAAGGTCTTGAGCGACACCACGCTCGGCAGCTTCATCTCGAGGCTGGGGCTGTGCACCAGGTGATCGTAATTGGCGACGATGTTCACGCGTTCGAGGAACACGGCCTTGATGGCGTCCTGCCATGACCAGAGCGACAACGGGTAATAGCTCAACGGCCTGAAATCCGCGTTGAGTACCAGCGCCGGAAATCCACTTGGCGATACATGCACGTTCAAGCGATGCTCCTAGGTAAAGCGCCGCCGTTCAACTTGACCGCCTAGTAATAGGGCAGCGTGACAAGGTTGTGAAGTAGCGGCGGGAAGTTACCCGCAAGCCGCTCAAGCCACGCCGCCGGGACGGGTAGTTGCTGCGGATTCCGGTGCAGGCTGTGCAACGTGCCTAATGCACCTGCAATGTGTCGATCAGGCTTGCCGCGCCGCCCAGCATGACGGCGGCCGCGGTCCATAGTGCCGCCAAGCGGTTCAGCGCGCTCGTCTTCTGAACGGCCATCATGACCGACGTCGTCAACTCTCCGAGGAACTCCGCTTCGCTGACATCGTCGCCGAGTTCGGAATATCGGGGCTGGAACGGGATCTTGCTCGCCCGATACCAGTACCAGGCAGCGACCAGACCGCAGATCAGCGAAACCGCAGCCAGCCAAATGGCGATGATCTTCATGGCGCGGGCTGCCTCAGTGACCGCCGGCTAGCCGGCGCGCGATAAATTCCCCGCCGTGGCGCATGCCTTCCTGATCGATGCCGTGGCCGACGCCGGGCGCGATGTGCCACTCAGCCGGGATATCCAGCGAGGAGAGATTTTGCGCGGCGTGCATCAGCGCCTGCACCGGGATCAACTCGTCCTGGTCGCCATGCACCAGCAGCACCGGCGGCCGGGCGATGATCTCGGCGGCGAATGTGTCCGGCTCGGCGTTTTCCGGCAGCACCAGCATGCCGGAATAGCCGACGATCGCGGCGGGACTGGCGCTTCGTCGCAAGCCGACATGCAGTGCCATCATGGTGCCCTGGCTGAAGCCGACCAGCGCCAGCGCCGAGGGCGGCAATTGCCGGCGCTGCAGTTCGGCGTCGAGAAAGGCATTGAGCACGGGCGCCGCGGCATTGACGCCGACCCAGCGCTCGTCCGGATCACGAAACGTCAGGGGAAACCATTCGCGTCCGGCCGGCGCCTGCCCGCAAGGGCGCGGCGCATGCGGCGCGACGAAAGCGGCGTTCGGCAGGAGGCTCTGCCAGCCGCGCCCGATATCGATCAGGTCGTTGCCGTCGGCGCCATAGCCGTGCAGCAATACGACCAATTGTCTGGCCTGACCGGAGCCTGGCTCCAGGCGCGGGCCATCGAGTTCAGCCATCCTTGCGTTTCCTTTTCGTCGCCGTTTTCTTCACTTTTTTCTTCTTCGCCGTCTTGTTCTTGCGGGGCGCTGCGTTCGCGGCCAGCTGAACGGGGACCACGTCGCGCTTCTTCACCGCGTGATAATAGGCCCATAGCAGGTGCGCCGCCACGCCGCGCCATGGGCGCCAGGCCTCGGCCAGTTTGCTCAACGCCTTGGCATCCGGCCGCTTGCGCAGCGAGAAGGCGATGCGGGCGGCCTCCTGCACCGCGAGGTCGCCTGCCGGAAAGGCGTCGGCATGACCGAGACAGAACAACAGATAAATGTCCGCGGTCCACGGGCCGACGCCGTGCAGCGCGACGAGCGCTTCATGCGCCTCGTCGGCGTCCATGTTGCCGACTGCCGTGAGATCGATGCGTCCCTTGGCGACGGCCTTGCCGATTTCGCGGATCGATTTGATCTTGGGCGTCGACAGGCCGAGGCGCTTGAGCTTGTCGGTGCGCGCGCGGCGCACCGTGTCGTGATGAAACGGCTCGAAAGCGGCGAACAGACGATTGCGAATGGCGGCGGCACTGGCGGTCGAAAGCTGTTGCCCGCAGACAATGGCGCATAATCCAGCATAGCCGCCTTCACGGCGGCGCAGGCTGAAGCTGCCGGTTTTGTCCGCGACCGGCGCCAGGCGCGGATCGGCGAGCAGCAATTGCGCGAGTCCGGCCTGAAGGTCGGCTTCGGTGTGGAGGAAGTGGGTCATGCTCAGTCTGTCATTGTCCGCGAAGGCGGACGATCCAGCCTTCGGCGACGTGATACATAAGCGCTGGATACCCCGCTTTCGCGGGGTATGACGAGTCGAAATTTCATGCCACCCGTTTTCCGCTTCGCGCCGTCGCCGAATGGCTATCTGCATCTCGGTCACGCGCTGTCGGCGCTGCTCAATGCCGGGATGGCGCGGGCGGCGGGCGCACGCCTGCTGCTTCGCATCGAGGATATCGACGCGAGCCGTTGCCGGCCGGAATACGAGGCCGCCATCGACGAAGACCTGACTTGGCTCGGACTGTCCTGGGAAAAGCCGGTTCGGCGGCAGTCCGATCATCACGACGACTATCGCACGGCGATCGCGCGTCTCGACGCCATCGGACTCATTTATCCGAGCTTCGAGAGCCGCGCCGAAATCGCGCAAATGGTGGCGATACGCGAAGCGAAGTCGTCCCCCTGGCCGCGCGATCCGGACGGCGCGCCGCATTATCCGGGTGTGGCCAGGAAAATGCCGGTTGCCGAACGCGAGCGGCTCATGCAGAGCGGCGCGCCTTACGCGCTACGCCTCGACATGGCCGAGGCGGTCAAACGCGCCGGCGCGCTCACCTGGATCGAGAGCGGCGAGGGCCCGCACGGTGA
>DATATS010000113.1:0-7746 GCA_036268675.1 Pseudolabrys sp. | reverse complement strand
GCCGCCGGTCTCGCCAAGCGCGACATCGCGCAGATCGATTCGCCGGTGAGCGGCGGCGTCGCCGGCGCGGTCAAGGGCACGCTCGCCGTCATGGTGTCCGGCCCGCAAGCCGATATCGACCTGATGAAGGATGCGCTGTCGGTATTCGGCACGGTGTTCGTGATCGGCCACACAGCGGGCATGGCGCAGACCATGAAGGTCGCGAATAATTTTCTCTCCGCCACGGCCATGGCTGCGACCTCGGAAGCGATCGTGATGGGCGTCAAAGCCGGGCTCGATCCCTCCATCATGGTCGATGTCATCAATGCCGGTTCCGGGCGCAACACGGCCACCACCGACAAATTTCCCAAGGCCGTCATCCCGCGCAAATTCAATATCGGTTTTGCCACCGGGCTCATGCTCAAGGACGTGCGGCTGTGCCTGGCCGAAGCGCGCTCCCTCGGCGTACCGAACGAGGTCATGACCGCGGTGCTGGAAACCTGGGAAACCGCCAATTCCGAGATCGGCGGCGACAAGGACATCACCACCGTCATCCAGCCGATCGAAAAGCGCGCCGGCGTCATCGTAGGGAAGTCAACATGACCGACGATGTCCACGAGGTTTACGCGGTGCGCTATGCCGAACACGCGCGCAAACGCAGCGAAAACTATATTTTCGGCGACCCGCACGACGAGATGACCTCGATCGCCTATTACGTCTGGGTGATCAAAGGCCCGCACGGCACCTTCGTCTGCGACACCGGCTTCGACGAAACCGCCGCCAACGAGCGCGGCCGCAAGATCATCCATCCGGTCGGCGATGGCCTCAAGGCGCTCGGCGTCGCGCCCGACAAAGTCGATCATGTGATCGCGACCCACATGCATTGGGATCACGCCGGCAATTACGACCTGTTCCCGAATGCGCGCTATCATATTCAAGACACGGAGATGGCCTACGCCACCGGCCGCTGCATGTGCCACCAGATGCTGCGCGTCCCGTTCAGCGAGAGCGACGTGCATGCGATGGTGCGGAAAATCTTCGCCTATCGCGTCGAATTCCACGACGGCGCCGAGGAACTGGCGCCCGGCATCAGCGTGCACAAGATCGGCGGCCACTCGAAAGGCCTGCAATGCGTGCGGGTCAAGACCAAACGGGGCGTCGTGGTGGTCGCCTCCGACTGCATCCACCTTTACTCGCACATCGACGAAGGCCGCGTGTTCCCGATCACCTATTCCGTCGGCGATACGCTGGAGGGCTACAAGACCATCCAGAAGCTGGCGAGTTCGCGTGCGCACATCGTGCCCGGCCACGACCCGAGCGTGACGGCGCTCTATCCGGCGGCAAAACCGGGGCTCGAAAATTGGGTCGTGCGGCTGGACGTGGAGCCGAAAAACTGACGGATGAGAGATACAAAGTCAGAAATAACTATCCCCGCTCCGCATAGACCTCGGCGTTGAGATCGATGCTGCTGCTGACGCCGATGTCATCGTAATGGGCGTCGAGAAAGCGGCGCGCCGCGCGCTGGCCGAGCTTGCGCAGAAGTTCAAACGACTCGTAATCGTTACGCAGCTTGGTGGCGGAAGCGAAACGCTCGCCCAGGCCCTCCAGCACGATGCGATGCACGTTGAGGCGGCGATATTCATTCGTGCCGGTGCCGCGCGGCAGGCGGTCCTGATCGATCTGGCGATTGACGAATTCGATGGCGCGCAGCTCCGCCATCAGCGCCGAGTTGAACGTGATCTCGTTGACGCGTGCCATGATCGCGCGCGTGGAATGCGGCACCTTGCGGCGCACCAGCGGATTGATCTGCACGATCACAACGTCCTCGCTCGCAGTCGAGCGGAAAAACGGATAGAGCACCGGATTGCCGAGATAGCCGCCGTCCCAATAGGACGCGCCGTCGATCTCGACCGCGCGGAACACCGCAGGCAGGCAGGCCGACGCCATCACGGCCTCCGCGGAGATTTTGTCGTGCGGAAAAATGTGCAGGCGCCCCGTCTGCACGTTGGTGGCGGCGATGTAGATGGGTCGCGCGTCCGCGCGCAGCTTCTCGAAGTCGACGAAGCGCTCGATCAGGTCCTTGAGCGGATTGATGTTGAGCGGATTGACGTCATAGGGCGACAGATAGCGCGACCAGGCCGTCAGCCAGTCGAGGCCCGGCGAACCTTCTCCCGGCAACAGCGAAAACAGCCGGCCGATCACGGCGCGCTGCACGGCGGGCAGATCGCCGCCGAGGCTCGCCGCGCGCCAGAAATCCGCCAGGCGGTTGCGCGCTTCTTCCGGGCTGGTGCGCAGGCCGTCGGCCAGCATCACGGCATTGACCGCGCCGGCGGACGTTCCGGAAATGCCTTCGACCGCGAGCCGCCCGTCTTCGAGCAGATGATCGAGGACGCCCCAGGTGAAGGCGCCGTGCGCGCCGCCGCCTTGCAGCGCCAGATTGACGCGCTTGGCGCCACGCGGCTTGCCGGGTTCCTTGCCGGATTCCTTGCCGGATTTATCGCCGCCGAAAGCGCGCGAGAGAAATTCCATCATTGACGGTTCATCACTGCGCCACCCAGCCGCCATCGATCGAATAGGCCGAGCCGGTGATGCTCACAGCGGCGTCGCTTGCGAGAAACACCGCGAGCGCGCCGATATTCTCCGGCTTGGTGAATTCGTGCATCGGCTGCTTCTCGGAAACGAGCGCGATCTTGGCCTGCTCGAAGGTCTGCCCCGCGGCCTTGGCGCGTGCGTTGATTTGTTGCTCGACCAGCGTCGTGAGGACCCAGCCGGGGCAGATGGCGTTGCAGGTGATGCCGGCATTGCCGCATTCGATCGCGACCACTTTTGTCAAGCCGACGAGACCGTGCTTGGCGGCGACGTAAGCCGCCTTCTGTCCGCTCGCCACCAGCCCATGCGCGGAGGCGATGTTAATGATGCGGCCCCATTTGCGCTTTTTCATTCCCGGCACCGCGGCGCGGATGGTGTGAAACGAGGACGAAAGATTGATCGAGATGACAGCGTCCCATTTGTCGATCGGGAAGTCCTCGATATTGGCCACGTGCTGGATGCCGGCGTTGTTCACCAGCACGTCGAGCGCGCCGAAACTTTTTTCGGCCTGCGCGACCATGGCCGCGATCTCGGCCGACTTCGTCATGTCGGCGGCCGAATAGAGCGCCTTGACGCCGAACTCCTTTTCGAGCCCGGCGCGCTCCTTCTCGATCGCACCGGCCTCGCCAAAACCATTGAGCATGAGATTGGCGCCGTCCTTGGCGAGCGCACGGGCGATGGCAAGCCCGATGCCCGATGTTGAGCCGGTGACCAGCGCGGTCTTCCCTTTCAGCATGACATGTCCTCTTCAGCGCGTGAGCGGCCGCTCAATACGGCCGGAAAAACAGGGGTCTGGACGGGCGCGGACAACCTGCCCCTATTGTTATTGCAGTGCAATATCTATGTAAGGCGTCCGTTTGGCTTTAGCGACTCGCAGGCCCGCGCGTTAGACTAAAGCCCATTCGACGGAGCTTGGCCTTGGCCAGAAAGTCACATGCCCGTGCGGTATTCCCCGCGCCCGGTCACGACCACGAGCGCTGCGCCAGCGACGCCATCACGCATGCCGAGGCGATCTGCCAGGCGCGCCGCGAGCGGCTGACGCCGATCCGCCGCAGCGTGCTGCAGGCGCTGCTCGCCAGCCATCAGCCGCTCGGCGCCTATGAATTGATCGACAGGCTCGCCAAGCGGGGCGCGCGGCCGGCGCCGATCACGATCTACCGCGCGCTCGATTTCCTGCGCGAGCAGGGTCTCGTCCATCGCATCGAAAGCCGCAATGCGTTCATCGCCTGCGTGCACAATCACGAGACCGGCGATCCCGTGGTGTTTCTCATTTGTGAGAAATGCGGCACGGTCGGCGAGGCGGCTTCGGCCGCGGTCGCCGATACGATCAAAAATGCCTCGCGCGCCGCCGGCTTCACGCCGAAGACGCCGGTGATCGAGATTTCCGGCATCTGCGCGCATTGCAAGGCGGCGTAGCCGCGCGCGCCGGTGCGGGTTAAGGCATAGATCCCGCGCCGCTGCGGGACTGGTGGCCGGGGGGTTGGTGCTGGTAAATAGGCCCGTTAACGGGTGTATTCCCTTTGCCAAGCGCCTTCCCTTTGCATTGACCGCGTCATATCTGTCTGGCACGTCTGGAACTTGAGAGACCCCCGATGAGCACTGCCGCGCACGAACGTCATAAATCTGTTGCCGTGAAGGTCGGCGGCGTCACCGTCGGTGGCGGCGCGCCTATCGTCGTGCAGTCGATGACCAATACCGACACCGCCGATGTCGAGGGCACCACGCGCCAGGTGGCGGCGCTGCATCGCGCCGGTTCGGAACTGGTGCGCATCACGGTCGACCGCGACGAGGCGGCGGCCGCCGTGCCGCACATCAAGGAGCGGTTGCTGAAGATGGGCGTCGACGTGCCGATCGTCGGCGATTTCCATTACATCGGACACAAATTATTGGCCGATCATCCGGCCTGCGCCGAGGCGCTCGATAAATATCGCATCAATCCCGGCAACGTCGGTTTCAAGGACAAGCGCGATCGCCAGTTCTCGGCCATCGTCGAATTCGCGATCAAATACAACAAGCCGGTGCGCATCGGCGCCAATTGGGGTTCGCTCGATCAGGAATTGCTCACGCGGCTGATGGACGAGAACTCGAAATCGAAAAATCCGCTCGACGCGCGCAAGGTGATGCACGAAGCGATGGTGCAGTCGGCGACGCTGTCGGCCAAACGCGCGCAGGAGATCGGCCTACCGCAGAACCGCATTATTCTCTCGGCGAAGGTTTCAGCGGTGCAGGATCTGATCGCGGTCTATACGGAATTGGCGAAGCGCTGCGACTACGCGCTGCATCTCGGCCTGACCGAAGCCGGCATGGGCACCAAGGGCATCGTCGCATCGAGCGCCGCCATGGGTGTGTTGCTGCAGCAGGGCATCGGCGACACCGTGCGCATTTCATTGACGCCTGAACCGGGCGGCGACCGCACCCGCGAGGTGCAGGTCGGGCAGGAGCTGTTGCAGACGATGGGCTTGCGGACGTTTGTGCCGCTGGTCGCGGCCTGTCCCGGCTGCGGCCGCACGACTTCGACCACGTTTCAGGAACTGGCGCAGGACATCCAGAGCTTCATTCGCGACTCGATGCCGGGCTGGAAAAAGCAATATCCCGGCGTTGAGACGCTCAACGTCGCGGTCATGGGCTGCATCGTCAACGGGCCGGGCGAATCGAAGCACGCCGACATCGGCATCTCGCTGCCCGGCACCGGCGAAACGCCGACCGCGCCGGTGTTCATCGACGGCAAGAAGGCCGCCACCTTGCGCGGAGCCACGCTGAGCGCGGACTTCAAGCAGATGGTGATCGATTACATCGAGCGGCGCTTTGGCGCGGGCAGCAAGCAGACCGCGGCGGAGTAAGAGTGCTGTTTATCTATAGCAACAAATTAATCCGTGATTTTGGGTTCATCGTGCCCCATGCATTCAAATACGGGGAACGTCGATGAAAATATGGAAAACGCCCGAAATCCTGCGCTTGAGCCGAATTGAGAAATGGGCCAAGGCGCGCTTTGAGCGGCGATTGCAGGGGAAGGACACCGCTGCGGCGGTGCACGCGGCAAACTTCTATACGACCATCCATGAACGTGCGAACGGAATCGCAATGCGGGATGTCGGTTCGTACCGCGACTAGGGCAGGATCTTATTGGCTCCAAGTCGCACGGTACGTCGCCTTTTGTTCCTCACTCAGTCCCCTAGCGGGAATGCCAAACCGCTGTTGATCTCGTCGGACTATCCGGTCGCATTCTGCTAGCGGTACCGGATGGCCGGGCGGTTGCGGGTCCCCGTAAGCCTTTAATCCGTTGCATTCTAACAGTGTGGCTCTTTCCGGGTGCTGCCGCACTTCGACAGAGCGCCAATAGACAACGCACGGATCGTTTGCTGACTGCAACGCCCCTGCACCTATGATCTCCGCCGCTCGCTCTTTCGTGCATCCTCGGAGATGCGGCGGTAACTGTTGGGCGGTAGCCGGTCGCGATGTCGAATATGCGTTGAACGCGACAGCAACAAGTCCTGCAAAGACAGCGACACGCATGGAGTAGGATTAGCGACCGTGGCTGCGGTTGGCAAACGGGGGGCCATATTAGAACGCTTCCGAAGTGCATAGCCCGTATGGCAGATCAGCAGAGCGTAATCTGTCAAATCGGAAATCGAGCAACGGTTACGCCTTCGGTTAGCCTGCTCAATTCATAGCCCCAACTCGCTATGCGACCCCAGACGCACCAGATCGAGGTGTGCCGCATTGGGCTTGCGATAAATCAGCACTAGGTCCGGCTTGATGTGGCAATCGCGAAAATCTTTCCATTCGCCGGACAGCGGATGATCGAAATTCCGGCGCGGCAGCGGTGTGTCGGTCGCGAGCAATTCAACGATAGCTGTGAGGTCGCGGTCGAGCGTTCTGCCATGCCGCCCCGCCTTCTCGCGTTTGTAGTCGCGCTTGAAGCGATTCGTGTAGCTAATCGTCCTCATTCAGGCTCGCAATCAGTTTGCGGGGCGAGCCGGCCTTAACAACTTCACCACGCCGCGCCGCCTTCATCGCTTCGATCGTCTCCTCGTTAGGGACGAGCGGCGCAAACGGCAGCGCCTTGTCCTTGGCGACCCGCACCAGCAGCAGCCGGAAGGCGTCGGACACGGTAAGGCCCATCGCGCCCAGCACGGCGGTTGCTTCGTTCTTGATGCGCTCGTCGATGCGGGCGCGGACGACGGCATTTTCTGGCATGTCCAATCTCCTTGAGCTACAATGTAGCTCAAGATGCGATGGCTTTCAAGTGCCTTTTGAAGCAGGGCTTGACAACATTCCTATAGGAATATATCCCGCCAACGGCCTTGTTCGCTCACGCGGCGTCATCTCGAGTGACATCGCGGCGAGAGAAGGCCCGGCGCGCCGACAATGCGCGCCGCAGTCAGGCTTGCGCGAGACCCGCGCACGCTTGACGGATGGAGCGCCAGGGGGGTGTCGCCGGCTTCGCAAGCCGGCGCGCGCCCTCGCAAGGCGCGCGGGTGGCCCGATCGCAAGGGCTGCCCAAGGGGCTTTCGCCAAGCCCCTGGCACCCTCCCGGTGCTCCATTCCCCTTTTTGGGGAAACGGAAAAAGGGACACCGGCGCCCCCGCGCCGTCAAAAAACAGGGGCGGCGGAGCGTTGGCTTTTTCGGTTTGGTTGTTATGTCTGAACGGCAGTCACACAGCGATTTGGAGGTCACGATGAAACTTCAGCCGCTCGCATTCGGCATTGCCGCCGGCCTCGTATGGGCGTTCGGCGTCTTTTTCGCCGGCATCTTCGCCATGTTCGATTGGGGAAATGCGTTCGTCACGATGCTGGGTTCGTTTTATCTCGGTTATGGCCCGACGGTGGTCGGCGCGATCATCGGCGCGCTCTGGGCGGTGGTCGACGGGTTCTGCGCAGGCTTCGTGATTGCCTGGATTTATAACCGCGTCGCGAAATAGCGTTTCCGGGAAACCTAGAACCATCCGCCGCCGTCTTGAGCGCGGTTGGCGACGCTGGCTTCCTCCAGATCGAGCTCGTACTCGATGCGCCGGCGCGCTTCGTCGGTGATCTTGCCGTCGCGCAAGAGCTGATAGATGAAGTCGCGCTCGGCCTTGATCAAATCGGCCTTCACCTTGGCGGTTTGCCGGGTCTGTTCGAGGCCGTCGGTCAGATTTTCCGGCAACACCTGAACACGGACCCGATTGCGGGTGCGTA
>DATATS010000112.1:0-4046 GCA_036268675.1 Pseudolabrys sp. | reverse complement strand
CGCGCGCAACGCATCCTTCGACATCAAGGCGGCGAACGAGCGCGGGATCACGGTCTGCGGCACCGGCGGTGTCGGCTCGCCCACCACCGGCATCGCCTTTGGGCTGATGCTGGAATTGACCCGCCGCATCGGCTTCGAGAGCGCGCGCCTCAAAGCGGGCGCGTCGTGGCAGGTGACGCTCGGCCGCGACCTTGAGGGGTTGACGCTCGGCTGCCTCGGCCTCGGCAAGCTTGGGGCGCGGTCGGCCGCGGTCGGCAAGGCTTTCGGCATGAAGACGATCGCCTGGAGCCAAAACCTGACGCCGGAAACGGCAAAGGCTGGCGGCGCCGACTATGTCAGCAAGGACGATCTGTTCCGTAACGCCGATATCGTCACCATCCATGTGGTCCTGAGCGACCGCTCGCGCGGGCTGATCGGCGCGCGCGAACTCGGGCTCATGAAGAAGACGGCCTATCTCGTGAACACCTCGCGCGGGCCCATCGTCGACGAGAAGGCGCTCATTGCCGCGCTCAATGCCAAGGCAATCGCCGGCGCCGGGCTTGACGTCTACGACGTCGAGCCGCTGCCGCTCGAGCACCCATTCCGCAAGATGGACAATATCGTCATCACGCCGCATCTCGGCTACGTCACCGAGCAGAACTACCGGAAAATGTACGTCGACATCGTCGAGGACATCCGCGCCTGGCTGGATGGCAAGCCAGTGCGCGTCATTTCGTCGAAGTAGGCGCGCGCTGGCCGGCCTGCGGCGGCAGACCGAGACTGCCGCTTAGCGCGGCTGTCTCTGCGTCGTGCGCGTACACCCACTGGCTGGCGCCGATCGACCAGTCGGCCGCGCCTCGCTTCATGTCGGCATCGCGCGCGCGCTGCTGCTTGCCGTCCGGCAGATGGTTGCGTGTCTTGTTGCCGGCCGCGGTGGTCTGGATGCGCGCGGTGCGCGGCAGCCGCAACGATTCATAACGGCGCAAAGCGGCCGGAACGTCGTCCGGCGATTGCGCCAGCACGGCTGCGAGCGTCGCGCCGTCTTCGATTGCCTGCGCCGCGCCCTGTGCCAGGAACGGCAGCATCGGATGACAGGCATCGCCGAGCAGCGTGACGCGGTTGACCGACCAGCGCGGCAGCGGCGCGCGGTCGAACAATCCCCAGATGAACGCTTCGTCCACCGACGAAATGATCGCGCGCACCTGTTCGTGCCAGCCGGCGTAGGCGGCAAGCGCCACGGCGACATCGCCCGGCTCGGTCCAGGATTCCTCGGTCCAGGCGTCGCGGTCGATCAGGCAGACGAAATTGATCAGGCGCGCGTTCCGCACCGGATAGTGCACGAAATGCTTGCCGGGTCCGAGCCAGAGCTGAGACTCGAGCGGAAGCTCCAGCCCGCGCAGCCGCTCCGCCGGCACCATGCCGCGATAGGCAACGCAGCCGGTGAAGCGCGGCTGCTCGGGCCCGAACAGCAATCCGCGCACGGCGGAGTGAATGCCGTCGGCGCCGATCACAATATCCGCCTCGATTCGCGCGCCGTTCTCGAAGCGCGCCTCGACCCGCTCGCCATGGTCGGTCAGTTCGACCAGCCGATGACCAAGATGCAGGCGTTCCGGCGGCAGCGCCGCGATCAGCATCGCCAGCACGTCGGCGCGATGCGAGGTGTAGAACATCGCAGGTTCACCCGGCGCGCGCGCCAGCGGCGCAAAGAGCAACGTGCTGCCATCCTGCCAGCGCCGCTGCCGCCAGCCAAGCGGCGCAACGCCGAGCGCTTCCAGTCTGTCACCGAAACCGAGACGCTGGAGCAAACGCGTGGCATTCGGCGTGAGCACGATGCCGGCACCGACCTCGCGCAGCACCTGCGCCCGCTCATAGACGTGCACATCGAAACCGGCGGCGAGCAGCGCGAGTGCTGCCGTCGAGCCGCCGATGCCGCCGCCGATCACGGCGATGGAAAGCCTTTTGCCGGTCATGATCCTCCCGAACGTCGCAGGAATATTAGAGATTTTCCCGCGGCGGGAAAGCGGGCGAGGTCATTGCGGCCGCCGGAGCCGCTGCAGTCGGGAGATGACGCGGGAGGACTCTCGCGCTCGCCTCGCATTGTCGCAGCCGCCGCCAAACAAGGCGCAAAGACAGGCATGGCCGGGACGAACCCGGCCACCCCGCCAGCTTATATGCAACGAACGCTAATCGATTTTTTGCTTTTTCTTCTTTTTGGTTTCGGACGAACCGACACCGTGCACCGGCGTCCAACTCGGCGGATCGCTGGCCGGGAAACTCGCTTCCGAATCGACGGTCACTTCGTCGGGCTTATGCACGGCCGGGTCACGCTCGTCATCCACGCGCTGTTTCGATTTTTCAGACATGCTCAACTCCTAATTCGCTTCGTCTCAATAACCGTCAGGGCATGGAAGAGGTTCCCGGCGCCGGAAATCGAGCCGGCTCAGGCACTTTGACCGGTTCCACGAGCCACTAAGGTCACGCAGCTTTGACGGCTCTTGCGCAAACCTTGAGATCGGCGACGAGCCGCCTGTATTGCGCGCGTTTGTCTGCGTTGTCTTTGATGCGCAAAATGTAGGACGGGTGCACGGTCGCCAGCATGCGTCCGCCATCCGGCAACGGCAGGATGCGCCCGCGCACTTTGTTGATGACAAGCGGCTTGCCGGCAATGCTGCGCAAGGCGGTGGCGCCCAGCGCCACGACGATCGCGGGTTTTACGATTCGACGCTCGAATTCGAGCCACCAGTGGCAGCGTTCGATCTCGTAAGCATTGGGGCGCTTGTGCAGCCGGCGCTTGCCGCGCGGCTCGAACTTGAAATGCTTCACCGCATTGGTGATGAAGGCTTCGCCGCGCGCGATGCCGGCATCCTGCAAGGCCTTCGCCAGCACGCCGCCAGCCGGTCCGACGAAAGGCCTGCCCTGTTTGTCTTCCTGATCGCCGGGCTGTTCGCCGACCAGCATGATCGTGGCGCGCGCGGGCCCTTCGCCCGGCACTGTTTGCGTCGCCTTCTTGTACAGCGGGCAGCGCCGGCATGCGGCTTCCGCCGCGCGCAGCGACTTGAGCGACTTGATCGAGGGTTGATCGGCCACGGCTGCCTCCACGCGAGGCAACGGCTTTCGTACGCGCGCGGTTCCCTTAGAGGTCTTGCTTGATCCAGGCCGCTTGGACGTCCTCGACCCAATTGCCGACGTTCCATTCGCCCCAGGCGCCGAGGCCGCCGCGTTCATCAGGCCCGCAATAGACGGGCACATGCACAACCGAGAGGCCGTCATGGGCGTGGGCGGATTTAAGCGCGGCGCGCAGCGCCTCGGCATTGTCGCCGCCGGAGAGTGCGTTCACGCCGGCGACCGCCGAGGCAAGCTTCACGTAATCGACCGCGACCGCGTCATTGGTGCGGAAGTCCCGGCTGTACTGCGCGTGTTGCAATCCGCTGATCGCCGCCATGCGGCGATTGTCGAAAATCACGACAAGCCCGCGCACCTTGTGCTCGGCCGCGTCGATCAGAATCTGCGGGTTCATCATGAAGGAGCCGTCGCCGCAGAAGGCCACGCCATAGCGCGGCTTGCCGGCGAGCGCGCCCGCCAAAAGCGCGCTCGGCGCAAAGCCCATGTAAGAGGCGCCGGCTTCGGTGAAGGTATCTCCGGTGCGGTCGTCCTCGACGATCTGGAAGCCGTTGGCCTGCACGTCGCCGGCGTCGAAGAACTTGGCGGCGTCGATCTGCTTGGCAAAATCCGCTACGATCTTGATGGCGGCCGGCTGCGCCAATACCGGCTTCTGCCACGCCTCATCGCGCAGCGGCGGGCAGGCGTAGCGCTCGGCCTTGTAATTGGCCCACTCCTTTTTCTTGGCGGCGCAGGCAGCGAGCCATTCGCTTTTGTTTTTTGCGGCAGCCGATTTTTCCAGCTTCGCCGTCAACCGCTCCGTCACCGCGCCGATATCGCCGATCAGCGCGACCGTCTTGTTGTAGTGCAGGCTATCCGCCAGATCACCGTTGATGTTGATGACGGCTTGCGCGTTCTTGTAACCGATACCGGAGCAATCCGCCTGACACACCGCGCGCGAGCCGACG
>DATATS010000111.1:0-26395 GCA_036268675.1 Pseudolabrys sp. | reverse complement strand
GGTCGCCGGGCGCACGACGCTGCTGCTGGAACTCAAAAGCCGCTTCGACGGCGACCTGCGGCTCGCCCGTCGCGCGGCGGAGGTTCTCGCCGGCTACAGCGGGCCGACGGCGGCGATGTCGTTCGACCCCGCGCTGATCGAAGCCATTCGGGTGATCGCGCCCGGGATAACGCGCGGTCTCGTCGCTGAACGGTACTACGCCGAACATGAATGGGACGCGATGTCGGCGTTCGAAAAGCGCCGCATGGCGTTCATGCTGCATTTCAACCGAACGCGTCCGCACTTTGTAGCCTATTCGCTCAAAGACCTGCCGGCGGCGGTTCCGCTGGCGATGCAACTCTTGTTCCGGTTGCCGCTGCTGACCTGGACAGTGCGCAGCCCGGAAGACTTGAGCCACGCGAGGCGCTGGGCGAACCAAATTATTTTCGAAGGCATCAGGCCGTAAACGTCCGCAGTTCCAGGAACACCCAAGCCCCGTTGGCCGTTATTGATGCGAAACCCAATCCATGAGGTCCGATATGAAACTCAATCCAGTAATCGGCACGGTCTCGGTCGTTGCTACTTTGCTCGCATTCACCGCGACGCCGACGCTTGCGGAAACGACGGGCGCAGCGTCGGCCGACCATGCTATGAGCGCCGCAAATCATCCGGTGAAGCACCATCGCCATATGCGGCAAGCTTCGGGCCAGATCGCCTGCATCAAAACCGGCTGTGTCCGCATTCCGGCCAGATGCTACTCCCAGGGCGCTCTCGACTTCAGAGGCAACCCCACGGGCTACGACGCAGTCATTTGCCCCTGAACCAGCAAGGCGCAAGAGCAAAGGGCGGCATCATGCCCGCCCTGCGCCAAATAGCGTGAACGCCGCCGCCTTTCGGGCATAAGATCGGGTTGGAAACCGGCCGACCCGATGAAAGACACCGAACTTCGCATCCGTATCGCCCAGTCGCTGGCCGAAGTGCCGGCAACTGCGTGGGATGCGTGTGCCGGCGGCTCTGTCGGAGCGCCAGTTAAGGTAACACATGAAATTAAACCAACACCTGAGGATAACTTATCCCCGGAGTTATCAACACGAGGACAACTAGATAACCCTTTTGTTTCGCACGGGTTTCTATCGTCGCTTGAGCTGTCGGCTTCGGTCGGCGGGCGCAGCGGCTGGCAGCCCCGTCACCTCCTGCTGGAGGACGCGAACGGCCTGCTGCTTGGCGCCGCGCCCTGCTACGTGAAAAGCCATTCGCGCGGCGAATATGTCTTCGACGCCGGCTGGGCAGAAGCCTTCGAGCACGCCGGCGGCGACTATTACCCCAAGCTGCAGGTTGCCGTGCCGTTTACGCCGGTGACCGGCCCTCGCTTGCTGGCGCGGCCGGGTCCGCTGGCGCAAGCCGCGCGCGCTGCGCTGGCCGATGCGCTCGCGGAAATCACCACGGCAAGCGAATTGTCCTCGGCCCACGTCACCTTCCTCACCGAGGGTGAATGGAGCGCGCTGGGACAGCGCGGTTTCCTGCAACGCACCGACCAGCAATTTCACTGGGAAAATGCCGGCTATACGAGCTTCGAAGATTTCCTGGCGCGCCTGTCCGCGCGAAAGCGCAAGACCATCAAGCGCGAACGCAAGGAAGCGTTGGGCCCCGGCATCGATGTGGTTTGGCTCACCGGCTCGGACCTGAGCGAAGACGTCTGGGACGCGTTCTTCGACTTCTACATGGAGACGGGTTCTCGAAAGTGGGGCCGGCCTTATCTCACCCGCGACTTCTTCTCGATTGTCGGACAAAAGATGGGCGACCGCATTCTGTTGGTGATGGCCAAGCGTGCCGGACGCTGGATCGCTGGCGCCATCAACTTCCTCGGGCGTGACACGATCTACGGGCGCAACTGGGGCGCCATCGAGCACCACCCGTTCCTGCATTTCGAGCTGTGCTATTATCAGGCCATCGACTATGCGATCGCCCACAAACTCGTCCGCGTCGAAGCCGGAGCACAGGGGGAGCATAAGCTTGCGCGCGGCTACCTGCCGAAAACGACCTATTCCGCGCATTTCATCGCCAACGAGAGCTTGCGCCGAGCGGTGGCCGACTATCTCAAGCGCGAACGGCTTTATGTGCAGGCGGCGAGCGAGGAGCTTGCGGCGGCCGCGCCGTTCCGCAAGGATTTGGTCGAGCAAGATATCTAACTCGGGGAACGACTATGGCGACATACGATCCGAACAACATCTTCGCCAAGATCCTGCGCGGCGAATTGCCCTGTTACAAGGTCTATGAAGACGACAAGACGCTCGCCTTCCTCGACATCATGCCGCGCTCGCCCGGCCACACGCTGGTATTGCCGAAGGCGGCAACGCGCAACATGCTCGACGCCAATCCAGGTGACATAGCGCATGTGATGAAGGCGGCGCAAAAAATTGCCAAGGCTTCGATGTCGGCGTTCGGAGCCGACGGCATTACCATCCAGCAGTTCAACGAAGGCGCCGGTGGACAGGTGGTGTTCCACCTGCATGTCCACATCATTCCGCGCAAAGCCGGCGTCGCCATGAAGCCGCCCGCCAGCGAGAAGGAAAGGCCGGACGTGCTCGCCGAAAATGCCAAGAAGCTCGCAGCCGCAATCGCCGCCGGTTAAAGCACTGATTTGCAATCTCGCGGTCGAATTGAAGGCCCTGCGGCGCCACTGTTGGTGCCCGCCGACGGAGCAACATCGATGGAAATGCGGGTATTTGGCGGCACCGGAATGGAGATATCGGTCCTCGGCTTTGGCTGCGGCGCGGTCGGCGGATTGATGGTGCGCGGCGATCCACGCGACCAGGAGCGTACCATCGCACGCGCAATCGCCGCCGGTGTGAACTACTTCGACACTGCGGTGCGATACGGGGATGGAGAATCTGAAAGAAATCTCGGCCACATCCTGCAAAAGCTAAAACCCGCAGATGTGGTTATCGGCACCAAGGTTCGATTGCGGGCAGCAGACTTCGGCCGCATTGCCGATATCGTCACGAAGTCGCTCGAAGACAGTCTGGTGCGCCTTCGCCTCGATCGGGTCGACATCTTTCATCTGCATAATGAGATTACCGAGACCGGCGGCGGTGAAACCCTCAGCGCATCCCAGGTGCTCGGCGATGTGGTGCCTGCGTTCGAGCGGCTGCGGCAACAGGGCAAGACGCGTTTCGTCGGAATCACCGCCATCGGCGACACGGCGGCGCTGCATCAGGTCATCGACGCGCGTACTTTTGACAGCGCGCAAGTGGTTTACAATATGCTCAATCCATCCGCCGCCAACGGATTACCGGCGAATTATCCGGCGCAGGATTATGGACGGCTGTTCGATCACACCACGGCCGCTAGCGTCGGTGTCGTCGGCATCCGCGTGCTCGCGGGTGGCGCGCTTTCCGCGTCGACCGAACGTCATCCGATTGCGAGTCCTGCCCCCGAACCGATCGGCTCGGCGGTCAGCTATGAAGGCGACGTCGCGCGCGCGCGCCGCTTGATGCCGCTGGTTGACGAGGGGTTTGCCGAAAGCCTGACCGAAGCCGCCACGCGGTTTTCGATCTCGCATCCAGCGATGGGCACGATCCTGGTCGGTATGGCGACACCGCAGCAGTTCGATGATGCGCTCGCCGCGGTACAAAAAGGCCCGCTGCCGGCCGCAGCGATCGAGCGGCTGACGGCGTTGCGCCAGGGGTTCGCTGGCGAACCGCGGTGATTGCCGCGGCCGTCGAGCAATAGATACGACCTAGTGCACGAACAGAAATCCGCCCGCGAGCAAGACCGCCTCGCCGACCGCAACGCCGACGAACACCGACCGCTTCACCGCCAGGAAGGCGACAAATCCGCATACGGCAGCCATCACCCGCACCGGCAGCGGGATGCCGGTGAGCGCCCCGCTTGGAAAGACGATGAGTCTGGCGATCACGCCGGCCAGGATTGCGGTCGCCACCGCGCGCGACCACACGACGATTTCGGAGTTCTCGTCGAGCCCGCGCGCTAGCACCAGGCCGAGCGCGCGCCAGATTTCGTTCGGCAGGAAGCCAACTAAAATCAGCATCAAATATGGCCACAACTCGCCCGCGGGAGTGTTCATGCGGCCGCCTCGCGCAGCCGATGAACCGCATAGGCAAGCGTGCCGCCGCCGATTCCGGTCCACAGCAGATCGAGCTCGACATGTGCGGCCGTCAGCGCCGTCCCGAGCACCAGTCCGAGCACCAGCGCCAACCGCTCCACCATTGTTCTGGCGTTGCGCGCGGTCGAAACCAGAAACGACATCGGCGTGAGAAATAACAGCGCGCCGGCCAGCAGCGGCGGCAACTCGGCCGCGAGATAATAGCCGACGAAGCCGAAAGTCGCGGCTGTACCCATATAGCCGACCGAAAGACCATTGCAGAAAGCGACGCGCCGTTCGCGTGGCAGGTTCGGCAGCAAGCGCAGCGATTCGACCCACATGCTCACCGACGTGAAGTGGGTCGGCAGCAACAGGTCGCGCAATCGCCTGCCCTCCCCGCGCAGCAACGGCATAAGCGCGACAACCATCGGAAACAGCCGGATTGCGCTCAAGCTCACCGCGATCGCCACTTCGACCAGCGGCGCGCCGGTGCCGAGTGCGGAAATGAGGATGACCTGGGCGGGCGCCGCCCACACCAGCAGCGTGGACAAAGCCAGCCACCACGAGGCCAGCCCAAATCCGTGCGCAAGCGCGCCCATGCCGATATACGTGCCGCTGAGCACCAGGAAAAACACCGACGTCAGCGCCGCGCGCACCCCACCGAAAAATGCGGCGCTGTTGGTGCTGAAATCGCGGGATGCAGGCATGAGTTATGACCTGTCCCACAGCGGCGTTGCGCGCACAACCGGCGGGATACGCATGCGCGACCCGCAAATGGCGAAGGCCGGGCAAATGGCCCGACCTTGCATGTGGTCGTGTGTTCAGGCCGCCTTAAGCCTTGATCAGCGGCACTTTCGGCACCGAGCCGCGCTTGGCCTTGGGCCGCGGTGAGGAGCGACGCTTGGTCTTGGGCCGCACCGCCGGTAGTTTGTCCGGCTTGGGCGTGACGGGCCCATCGAGGAACTCGAAACCAAGCTTGTCGCGGCCGTCCTCGTCCTTGGCCACGATGACGCGCACATGGCCGCCGGACTTCAAGTGGCCAAACAGCACCTCATCGGCCAGCGGCTTCTTGATGTGCTCCTGAATAACGCGCGCCATCGGGCGCGCGCCCATCAATTCATCGTAGCCCTTGGCGATCAGCCAGCGCGTCGCTTCCTCGGACAATTCGATGGTGACGTTGCGATCGCCAAGCTGGGCCTCGAGCTGGAGTACGAATTTCTCGACCACCTTGGCGATGATGTCCTGCGACAGATGCGCGAAGGTGACGGTGGCGTCGAGCCGATTGCGGAACTCGGGCGCAAACATCCGGTTGATTGCCTCGTGATCGTCGCCTTCCCGCTTGGTGCGCGTGAAGCCATAAGCCTGCTTGGCCATGTCGGCGGCGCCCGCGTTGGTGGTCATGATCAAGATCACATTGCGGAAATCGACCGACTTGCCGTTGTGATCCGTCAGCTTGCCGTGATCCATCACTTGCAACAGCACGTTGAACAAATCGGGATGCGCCTTCTCGATTTCATCGAGCAGAAGCACGCAATGCGGATGCTGATCGACGCCATCGGTGAGCAAGCCGCCCTGGTCGAAGCCGACATAGCCCGGAGGCGCGCCGATCAGGCGCGACACCGTGTGGCGCTCCATGTATTCCGACATGTCGAACCGGATGAGCTCGACGCCGAGCGCGGCGGCGAGCTGCTTGGCGACTTCGGTCTTGCCAACGCCGGTCGGCCCGGAAAACAAATAGCAGCCAATCGGTTTCTCAGGTTCGCGCAGCCCCGCGCGCGCGAGCTTGATCGAGGCCGAGAGCGAGTCGATCGCCTTGTCCTGGCCGTACACGACGGTCTTGAGCGTCTGCTCAAGATGCTGGAGCACAGCCGCATCGTCTTTCGATACCGTTTTAGGCGGAATCCGCGCCATGGTGGCGATGGTCGTTTCGATTTCCTTGATGCCGATCGTCTTTTTGCGGCGGCTTTCCGGCAGCAGCATCTGCGCCGCGCCTGACTCGTCGATCACGTCGATCGCCTTGTCGGGCAACTTGCGGTCATGGATGTAGCGCGACGATAATTCGACCGCCGCCTTAATGGCTTCGTTGGTGTATTTGAGCTTGTGATATTCCTCGAAATAGGGCTTCAGACCCCGCATGATCTCGATGGCGTCCGCAATAGACGGTTCGTTGACGTCGATCTTCTGGAAGCGGCGAACCAGCGCACGATCCTTCTCGAAATACTGGCGGTATTCCTTGTAGGTGGTCGAACCGATGCAGCGGATTGTGCCGCCCGCAAGCGCCGGCTTGAGCAGATTGGACGCATCCATCGCGCCGCCCGATGTGGCGCCGGCGCCGATCACGGTGTGGATTTCGTCGATGAACATGATCGCGCCGGGATAGGCCTCGATCTCCTTGATCACCTGTTTGAGCCGTTCCTCGAAGTCGCCGCGATACCGCGTGCCGGCAAGCAGCGTGCCCATATCGAGCGCGAAGACGGTTGCGCCTTTAAGCACATCCGGCACTTCGCCATGGATGATGCGGCGCGCGAGCCCTTCCGCGATCGCGGTCTTGCCGACGCCGGCTTCGCCGACGAACAACGGATTGTTCTTCTGGCGGCGGCAGAGCACCTGGATCGTCCGGTTGATTTCGGAATCGCGCCCGATCAAAGGATCGATCTTGCCGTCCTTGGCCTTCTTGTTGAGGTTGACACAATAGGCTTCGAGCGCGTCGCCCTTTTTCTTTGGCTCGTCTCCACCCTTGGTGTCGGCTTCTTCCTCGATGCCGCGCGCCGGCCGCGTTTCGGATAGGCCTGGCCGCTTGGCGATGCCATGGCTGATATAATTGACCGCGTCGTAGCGCGTCATGTCCTGCTCTTGCAGGAAATAAGCCGCGTGGCTCTCGCGTTCGGCGAAGATCGCAACCAGAACATTGGCGCCGGTGACCTCCTCGCGGCCGGAAGATTGCACATGGATGACCGCGCGCTGGATCACGCGCTGGAATCCGGCGGTCGGCTTTGAGTCCTCGGCACCGTCTGTGATCAGATTTTCAAGCTCGGATTCGAGATAGGCAACCAGGCTGCGGCGCAACTTGTCGAGATCGACATTGCAGGCGCGCATCACCGCGGAAGCGTCGGAGTCGTCGATCAGCGCCAGCAGCAGATGCTCCAGCGTCGCATATTCATGATGCCGCTCATTGGCGAGGGCAAGCGCCCGATGGAGCGACTGCTCGAGGCTACGCGAGAAAGTTGGCATCAGATTTCCATTGTCATTTGTATTGAACGCCTCTCCCCGGGGATTTTCTTGCCGAGACTCATTTTTTCTCCATCACGCATTGCAGAGGATGCTGATGTTTACGGGCAAAGTCCATCACCTGCGTCACTTTGGTCTCCGCGACCTCATACGTATAGATGCCGCATTCGCCGATTCCATGGTGATGCACATGCAACATAATTCGGGTCGCGGCTTCGTGATCCCTGCTGAAGAAACGCTCCAATACGTGCACGACGAATTCCATCGGTGTGTAGTCGTCGTTGAGGATCAGCACGCGGTACATGTTGGGCCGCTTGGTCTGCGGCTTGGTCTTGGTGATGACCGCGGTTCCCGGTCCGCCCGGCTCGCCCAAGTTGCCGCCCTTGCGCTTGCGGTCGTCATCCGCCATGCGGGGGGCGCGCGCGCCTTGCTGGAGGATGGCGGCTGCCTCCGGTGCGGCTGGGTCGGTCGTGTAGGTCGTCATCATGGATGGCATTGCCGAAGAGAGCGATCGTCCTAGAACGGTTGGCCGAGTTTAGTCCCGATACCCGGCCCGGCCGCAATCATAGTAACCCCGGTATCGTCCGTCCAAGCGGTCAATTTGTCCCGCTCCGGGACAAATATGGCGGATTGCCGACGGTTCCAAGCATTTGACTCAAGCTAGCCATTGGTTACCCGATCTCAACCCGGCCGCGAACAAGTTGAGGCGATTTTTCCCCTAATTCGCGCCGCAGTTCGCACGATTTTTCAAGGCCGCACCGTCATACCTGCGCCCGACTACCGCCCGGGACCGGTAGCTTCGACAAAGGCGGCGCCATGCCTCTGGCTCGTTTCTGGAACAACCGTCATGGCGGCGTCGCCCCCATGCTCGCGCTGACGCTTGTGCCCCTGATGGGCGCCGTCGGCGTGGCTGTGGATTACTCACAAGCCAACGCGACAAAGGCCGCGTTCCAGGCTGCCCTCGATTCGACCGCGCTGATGCTCTCGAAGACAGCGGCAACGCAGACCGGGATTCAGTTACAGACCACGGCGACGAGCTATTTCAACGCGCTGTTCAGTCGGCCAAATACGAGCGGTGTCGTAATTTCCGCCACCTACTCGTCAACCGGCGGATCGACGGTCGTGCTGACTGCCACGGCGACTGTACAAACCAATTTCCTCGGCATCCTCGGCTACAGCAGCCTGCCGATCAGCGCGACCTCGACCTCGACCTGGGGCAACAGCCGGCTGCGGGTTGCGTTGGTACTGGATAATACCGGGTCGATGTCGAATTCCAGCAAGATGACCGCGTTGAAGACTGCGTCACAAAACCTGCTTACCCAGCTCCAGGCCGCGGCGGTAAATGCCGAAGACGTTTATGTTTCGATTGTTCCATTCAGCAAGGACGTCAATGTCGGAACCGGCAACGTGACCGCGTCCTGGCTACGCTGGGATTTATGGGAAGCCGTCAACGGCTCGTGCAGCAATTCGAACTACTCAACACAAAGCACATGCACCTCGCATAACAAGACCTGGACGCCGGCCAACCACAGTACCTGGAACGGCTGTATCACCGACCGCGACCAAAACTACGACACCACTAACGATGCACCGATAGCAGGCAGCACCTTGTATCCGGCGGAGCAGTATGACAGCTGCCCGACCCAATTGACGGGCCTCTCCAACGACTGGGCCGCGCTTGGCAGCGAGATCACCGCCATGCAGCCGAACGGCAATACCAACCAGGCGATCGGTTTGCAGATGGGTTGGCAGTCGCTGACGGCGTCGCCCTTCACAATCCCGGCGAAGGATTCGAATTACACCTACCAGGATGTCATCATCCTGCTGACCGACGGCTTGAATACCGAGGACCGCTGGTACACCAGCGCCTCATCAATCGATACACGTGAGCGGAAAACCTGCGACAACATCAAGGCGGCCGGAATCAAGATCTATGCCGTGCAGGTCAATACCGACCATGAAGCGACCTCGACGTTGCTGCAAAACTGCGCAAGCGACACGAGCAAATTCTTTTTGTTGACGTCGTCGACCCAGATCGTCACGACCTTTGCCCAGATCGGCACCGCACTCTCCAATCTGCGGATCGCGCAATAGCGTTTCCGCCCACCGTACGATTTCATAGCCTTGAGCGGCGCGCGCGACGCGCCGGCAAATTTTCCGCGCGTGGCTTACCGCTCACGAAAGCCGTTAACATTTACCGTTCATTAGCTATTGCGCGTCGAAACGCGATTTATCGTGCCGTCGGCGTATCATTTTGAACCCGATTTTACGCGGCATTTACGTCGCCGGTCTTACGACCAGCAACGACAAGTCAGCCCGTAGAGTGGTTTCACCGATGGCATTCCGTTCAATTCTGTTTTGTATCACGGAGTCGCTGCGCGGTTTTCGCCGCGAGAACAGGGCCAACGTTGCGATCACGTTCGCGCTGGCGACGCTGCCGATCATCGGCTGCGTCGGCGCAGCCGTCGATTACAGCCACGCCAACGAAGTCAAGGCCGCGCTGCAGGCCGCGCTCGACTCGACCGCGCTGATGCTGGCCAAGGATGCGGCGACGCTGAGCGACAACGAGTTGCAGACCAAGGCGACGTCTTATTTCAACGCACTTTTCACCAAGGAAGAAGCCCAGAATATCGTCGTTCATGCGACCTACACATCCACGGGTGGCTCGACAGTCCAGGTCAACGGTTCGGTCGATGTGCCGACCGATTTTCTTGGCATCATCGGCTACAACGACATCACCGTGGATGGTTCCTCCACCACCAAATGGGGCTCATCCCGGCTGCGCGTTGCGCTGGTGCTCGATAATACCGGGTCGATGGCGGACAGCGGCAAGATGACCGCACTGAAGACCGCGACCAAGAGTTTGCTGACACAGCTCCAATCGGCCGCTTCCACCAATGGCGACGTCTACGTCTCGATCATTCCCTTCAATAAAGACGTCAATGTCGGCTCAACCAATTACAACGGCGATTGGATCGACTGGAGCGACTGGGACAGCACCAACGGCCGAAACCAGAACACAACGACGTGCAACAGCTCTGGCAGCCATGGACACGGGCATAGCGGCAGCAGTCATTGCACCACCACCACGCAGTGGGTGCCGGACGATCACGACACCTGGAACGGCTGCATCACCGACCGTGACAAGACGCAAGTCCCCGGTACATCCGTCGATTACGATCAGTCGGCGCAAAACCCGGATTCGAGCCTGACCGATTCACTGTTCCCGGCCGAGCAATTCAGTAGCTGTCCGGTCGCGATGATGGGGCTGAACTACAACTGGACGGCGATGAACAGCCTGGTCGACACCATGCAGCCGGACGGAAACACCAACCAGCCGGTCGGTCTGGTTTGGGGCTGGCAGTCGCTGGTCGGGGGCGGCCCGCTGGTCGCCCCGCTCATGAGCACCGACTACCAATACCAGAAGATCATCATTCTGCTGTCGGACGGCTTGAACACCCAGGACCGCTGGTATTCGAGTCAGTCGCAGGTCGACAATCGCATGTACGACTCGAGCGGAAATGGCACCTGCGCCAACATCAAGGCTGACGGCATCACAATTTACACCATCCAGGTCAACACCGGACATGACCCGACCTGGACCCTGCTGAAAAACTGCGCGAGTTCGAGCGACAAATTCTTCCTGGTGACCAGCGCCAGCGGCATCAGCGACGTGTTCAGCAGCATCGGTAGCAATCTGACCAAGTTGCGCGTGGCGAAGTAAGCGGCTGTGCCGCCGCGCCGGCGCGGCAAACCAGGGAGAAACGAGCGTTCCGCCAACGGTCCATTAACGACGTCTACTAAGAACTATCCGGCATTCGCGTTATTGCAGGCAGACGGCGTTAACCATCGAAGTCCTTGGCCGAGCGCCGAGAGCGCCCGAATTGCGCTTTTGACGCTTAACCGCGCCGGGCGGTTTTGTGGCCTATCCATAAACCGGCCTTTCAGCAGCGAGGCTTATGACGGCAGCCGAATTCAACCGTACTCGGTGAACCGTCATGAATACCATCTGGACGACGCTGCAACGCGTCTTCAGTGATTTCCGCAGGGCCAACGGCGCCAATGTCGCCATTACTTTTGCTTTGGCGACGATCCCGGTCATCGGCTGCGTCGGGGCCGCCGTCGACTACAGTCGCGGCAATTCGGTCAGAGCCGATCTGCAGGCTTCGCTCGATTCCGCCGCACTGATGCTTTCGAGAGAAGCGTCAAGCGATACCAGCAATCAGCTGCAGACGAATGCCCTGAAGTATGTTTCGGCGAATTTCAATCGACCTGGTACCACGATAAGTTCGGTTTCAGCGACTTATACGACAACCGGTGGCACGCAGATTGTTCTGAACGGTTCGGTGGTGGTTCCGACTGATTTCATGAAAATGGTCGGCGTTAGTACGATCAACGTAACTGGAACGTCGACCGTCAAATGGGGATCGTCACGTCTGCGCGTCGCACTGGTGCTCGACAATACTGGCTCCATGGCCGACGACGGCAAGATCGGCGCGCTCAAGACCGCGACCGCCAGTCTGCTGACCCAGTTGCAAGGCGCCGCATCGAATGATGGCGACGTCTATGTCTCGATCATTCCATTCGTGAAGGATGTCAACCTCGGAGCGGCCAATTACAGTTCGGATTATCTTTATTGGGGGACCTCGGCTCAGGATCCGTCGCTGACCGACAACAATTCCTGGGACGCCAATAACGGACGATGCAGCACCGGCAGTTACTCGACCCGGAGCAGCTGTACCTCGCACTCATCGTGCTCGATATCGGGTTACAACAGCCAGAACAGCTGCACGAATGCAGGCACGTGTTCTTTGTCGGGCTATTCGAGTCAAAGCAACTGCACAGGCGCGGGAACCTGCTCCATATCGGGCCGTTCGAGCCAGAACAGCTGCACGGCGGGCTCGTGCTCGATATCCGGATATTCCAGCCAAAGCAGCTGCACAGGCGCGGGAACCTGCTCTATATCGGGCCATAGCTCACAGAGCAGTTGCACAAGCGCTGGCGTCTGTTCGAGATCGCAATACACGTCGAGCAGCACATGCTCGCAGCACAGCGGAACCTGGACAACCGGACGATGGACGTCCGGAACATGGACAGCCGGTGGGACGTGGACGACTGGATCTTGGACGCCGGGCGTATGGAGCGCCTACACCTGGACGCCTGACAATCACAGCACCTGGAACGGTTGCGTCGTCGATCGCGGCAATTCAACCGCGCCGGATTCGGGCAATTACGACGCCAACGTCACCGAGCCGAGCACGTCGATCAACGCGACGCTGTACGCGACCGAGCAATACAGCACCTGCCCGCAAGCCGCGATGGGGCTTAGTTATAGTTGGTCGTCGATGTCGACGCTTGTCAGCAACATGTCTCCGAACGGCAATACGAACCAGGCAATCGGGCTACAGCTCGGGTGGATGTCGCTCGTCGGCGGCGGACCGTTCACGTCCCCGGCCATGGATCCGAACTACCAGTACAAGCAGATCATCATTCTGCTGACCGACGGATTGAATACGCAGGACCGCTGGTATACGAGCCAGAGTTCGATCGACGCGCGCGAGCAGCTCACCTGTAACAACATCAAGGCGGCCGGCATTACGCTCTATACGATCCAGGTGAACACCGGCGGCGATCCAACCTCGACCCTGTTGCAGAACTGCGCGACCGACTCGACGAAGTTCTACCTGTTGACGTCGGCAAGCCAGATATTGACCACGTTCAACTCGATCGGCACTAACCTCAGCCAGTTATACGTCGCCAAATAAGCGCACTTCGCCTACAACAAACAAAAAGCCCGGCCAATGAGCCGGGCTTTGCTATCTCCGACCCCTCGCCAAACAAGCGATGAGTCAGCGACTATGCTTACACTACGCGACCTTCGCCTTCGCCATAATGGTTTCGAACGGCTTGTAGGTCTCCTTGGCGAGATCGGCATAGAGCTCGCCAATCTTGGACGCCTTGGCGACGAACCCTTCGTAGGCGACCTTGGCATATTCGGTCTGCACTTCGATCGCCTTCTCGAACGACTTGACGCCGAACAGCTTCTCCAGCGCCGCGGAGCTGTCCTCGAAAGCCTTTTTCGAATAGTCGGCGACCTCAACAGCAATCGCCTGGCTGCCCTTGGAAAGCGCGCCAACGGACTTGAGCGCGAGTTCGACGTTTTCTTTGCTGACCTCTTGCAGGTCCTCGAAATTCTTCATCATGGTGCATCCCTTCCCGGGCCGCTATGCGGCGCCAATGTGCTGGCCAAAGCGAAATCCCGGTCCAACCGGGAATGGCCACATTTATACTGCACTGCACAATAAAGTCAATAATTATTTCGCACTGCAAAAAGTGCCTTGGAAACCAAGGCATTGTATTAACAATTTGTAAACCGCGTTTCCCTAGGATTGTAATTTATCGCATCGCGGGGGCGCTATAAATCGGCCTTGTTGGCGGCCTAGAGACCGCCCGAGCACGGGCTGGGGAGAGCGGATGTTGCGTAGAGGAGCCCTTGTCCAACGCGATCGGCGTTGGGCCGTTTTGGGTCTGGCAGTGCTGCTGGCCGCGGCCGCAACCGCTGGCAGTGCCGATGCCCGTGCTCGGCGTCACCACGCCCGTCATCATCAAGCCGCCGCCGAAGCATACCAACCCTCATATGCGTCGATCGTCATCGATGCCAACTCCGGCGCGGTCATGCAGGCAACGAACGCCGACAGCCTGCGTCACCCGGCTTCGCTCACCAAGATTATGACCCTCTATCTGCTGTTCGAACGACTGGAGGCCGGCAAGATCAAGATGTCGACCGAGATGAGCGTATCGCCGCACGCAGCCGCACAGGCGCCCTCCAAGCTCGGCCTCAAGCCCGGCCAGACCATCGACGTCGAAACCGCGATCCGCGCAATTGTCACCAAATCGGCCAATGACGTGGCGGTGACGGTGGCCGAAGCGCTCGGCGGCGACGAAGCCGATTTCGCCAAGCTGATGACCGCCAGGGCGCGCGCTCTCGGCATGATGCACACGAGTTACCGCAACGCGTCCGGCCTGCCCGACGAGGGACAACTCACGACCGCCCGCGATATGGCCATTCTCGGCCGCGCCATCCAGGACCGTTTCCCGAAATTCTATCACTACTTTTCCACGCGCACCTTCACCTTCCACGGCAACGAAATGCGCAATCACAATCACCTGCTGGGCAATATTCCAGGGGTCGACGGCATCAAGACCGGCTACATCCACGAATCCGGCTTCAACATCGTCATCTCGATGCGCCGCAACGGCCGCCACATCGTGGCCGTCGTATTCGGCGGACACACTGCCGCGGCGCGCGATGCGCGCATGCGCAGCCTGCTCGATAACAACATCAACATCGCCGCGGTAAAACGCACGGCGCCGCTGGTGGTCGAGGGATGGGAGGCTGCGATCGCTCGCGCCAAAGACGTCAGGGAGCCAAAACGAGCCGCCGCCAAGCTTGCTTCAGATGCACCGGCACAGCCGTTGGCGCCGGCGCAGGGCTCGACCGCGCCGATCAAGCCTAATCCGGTGAAGACGTTCGCCGTGCAGGGCGGTCTCATGCATACCGCCTCGCTCTCGCCCCTGCCCTCCGGCGCTCGCAAACTGATGCCGGCACCGACAACCGCCAACCCAACCGCAGTCACCACGATTGCCACCGTCAAGCGCGACCCGCCTCCGCCGCCATCATTGCCCGGATCGCGGCAAGGCATGCTCGGAACGCTGGCGGTAGAAAAGATCGCTTCTGCGAGTAACAGCGCGCCGATCTCGGACGCCGTTTCCGAGGCCGCCGCCAAGGCGCACAGCGGCTGGATGATCCAGGTCGGCGCCTTCGATGATGAGAAAGATGCCAAGCAGCGTCTCACCTTGGCGCAAAGCAAGGCCAAGGAGCAGCTCGAAAAGGCCGACCCGTTCACGGAACGAGTGGCCAAGGGCGATAAGGCGCTCTTCCGTGCACGCTTTGCCGGTCTGGAAAAGTCGCAGGCCGAAACCGCCTGCAAGCATCTCAAACGCAGCGAAATACCGTGCATGATGTTGAGGAATTAGCGCGTGACACCGAAAAGTGGGAACCAGTTTTCGGTGTCCCGCGCAGACAAAATAAAAAACTAGACTGACAAATAGGGATACGTCGAACTTAGCTCAGGAGCCGCTGATGGTGTTGCGTAAGGAGTGCCTCAGCGATGGCGGCGAAGCAGGATTTCCTTGGCCTCGTTGACCCGGGCCGCAAGATACGTCGAGCCCCCCTGGTCGGGATGGAGTTTCTTCATCAGCGTGCGGTGCGCGCGGGCGATGGTGTCGGCGTCCGCGCCGGGCTCAACGCCAAGGATCTGATAGGCCTCTTGTTCCGACATTTTTCCGGACGCAGTCGAGCGCCCCGCTGCCGCGTCACCTTGCGCGTGTTCACTCCAGCCGGCATCCCGGCGGTCAAGATACGCCACCAATAGCGCACGGCTTTCCTCGTCGAATTCGCTCAAGAGGCCGGCGAGCGTTTTGACGTCGAGCCGCTCCAGCGCGACGCCCTGATGGCGGCCGGCGACGATGCGTCCGCGCATGGCGCCGGTATCGTGGTCAAGCTGCATTTCCAGATAGGCCGAGCGTACTTGGGAGGTTTGCCCGCCGCTCTTTTGCGTGCGCGACGAGAAACTCGACGCGCCGAACGGCAGCCAGCCAAGCAGACCGAGCCCAAACACGCCGAGCGGAATGGCGACACCAATCTCCCCGCGCAACCCCAAAAATGCTGCGAGACCCAACGCAATCGTCCCACCGCCGGCCTTGAGCACGCGCGCGCCGATTTTAGGATCGACCTTGGAGATGACGTTGATCACCCATAGCACGAGCACGAGCACAACGAAGCCGAAGATGATCTCGGGCATGCGCCATTCACCGTGATTTTATTTGAGTTGTGCCAGCAGTTTACTTGCGCCGCCAGCGCCACGGGCGGACAGTGCGGCCAGCGCCTTCTTGCCACCAGCCGCATAGGCCGCAACCGCGCGCAGCAACCCGCCCAATTCATGCGCAGCCCCGGTGTCGAAACGGCAATAGGCGCCGCGCGAGAGCCGTGCGATCTCGCGATAGGCCTGTTCGGCGACAGAGTCGCTGCCCTCCTGGAACATGAAGACCGGCATTCCAAGCAGACCAAGTTCGCCGGCCGCCTTGCACAGATCGTCGATCGACTCCTCCATCGCGTCGCCGACAAAGACCAACGCTTGCACGCGCCGCTTGCCATATTCCTGCCGGGCATGGCTCAAGACTTTGCCGATCTGGGTGTGGCCGCCTCGGCAATCGATCCCCGACATGAGCGATGCGAGTTTATCCGTGGTCACCCAACCGGAGGCGCGGCATTCGCTCAAGCCCCGGAAATATACCAGCTGAATGTCGAGCCCGCCGGCGGAAGCCGCTTCCCGGAACATCTCGCCTTGCAAGGCGCAAGCAGTATCCCAGGTCGGCTGCCGGCTCATGGTGGCGTCGAGTGCAAAGATCAACCGGCCGTGATTGTCGGCGCCCGATGCCGGCCCGAGCGAGCGCACGCGCTCGATGAATTCGGAAATTTCCGGCCGGGATGGCGGCGCGGCCGGAGTTCTGTCGTCCCTGCTCATGTCGGCAGTCTATACCGATTTAAAGCCGGTCGCGCACGCGGCTCCGTTAAACCGCCACTTTACCGAGGAAGGTTTCGACTTCGGCGTGCAGATTTGCCGCGGCCTGCTCCACCGATTCCGACGCGGTGAGCACGGTTTGCGCTGATCGCCGCGTTTGCGTCGCCGCATCTGCCACTTCGCTCAGAACTCCGACAATGAGCATCGCGCCGTCGGCCGCGCTCGTGACATTCTGCGAAATTTCGCCGGTCGCGCCGCTCTGCTGCTGGATCGCCGCGGCGACCGCAGACGTATGCTCGTCGATCTCCTGCATGCGGCTCGCAATCCGCCCGATCGCTTCGACGGCTTTGCCGGTCGACGACTGCACTTCCATGATCTGGCTGGAAATGTCCTCGGTGGCCTTCGCGGTCTGAACGGCCAACGATTTCACCTCGGACGCGACCACTGCAAAACCGCGACCTGCTTCCCCCGCGCGCGCCGCCTCGATGGTGGCATTGAGCGCCAGCAAATTCGTTTGAGCGGCGATGTTGCTGATGAGCTTTGTGACATCGCCGATCTTCTGGGCGCCCCGCGCCAGCGCGTCGATATCCTGATTGGTCATGCGGGCTTCACCGACCGTCACCCGCACCACTTCGGCTGTCCGATGCAGGCGTTGCCCGATTTCGGCGATTGAAATCGACATTTCTTCGGCGGCCACAGCCGCGGTCTTCACATTGGTCGATGCCTCATTCGACGACTGTACCGCGCTTTCGGCGCGCTGCGAGGTATGATCCGAAGCTTTGAACAGGCCTACCGCGGTCGAGCGCATCACGCCCGCGCTGTCCGCGACGGTTTTCAGCAGATTTTCGGCATGACCGCGGAACGCCGAGATCGCCTTCTCGATGATATCGCGGCGCTCTTCCTGGAGTTGCATCGTGTCACGCTGCATCTCGGTTTGCCGGCGTTCCGTGATGTCCTCATGCGTGCCGATCCAGCCGCCATCCCTCATTGGATGATTTGTCACCAGCAGAAGGCGTCCGCCCTTGGACTTGACCTCATGCACGATCGTGCGCCCCTCGGCGACCGCGGCCAGAAATTCCTTCCTATATTGCTGTGGCTCACGCGAGAACGTGCCCTTGGCGACTCGCCTCGCCAGCACCTCGGACAATGTCGATCCGGTCTTCACGTCGTCCGGCGCCAATTCGTACATCTGGTAATATTGCGAATTGCAGACAACCAGCCGCTCGGCTGCGTCGAACATGCACAGGCCTTGCGCCATGCTATCGATGGCCGTGCGCATCTGCTCGATTTCGCGGCTTTGGTGCCGTGCCTGGACCGCGCCGATGACGCTCATCGCCATCTGCGCAATGATCGCAGCGAGAACAACTGTGAGAGTGGTCTTGGAAAGACCCGATACGACTGCAGCGAGGCCCGGAGCGAACGCCGTAACAGCGCCAAAGCTGCCCACAAATACGGCGAGCCCGACAACCGGGATCATCCACGAAGTGCGCTTCGTCATCAGCGAAAAAAACATTGCAAAGCCGGCCCAATATGCAGCCCGAATGGCAACGGTATTCCACGGGGTGTTTTTTTGCGGTTAATGACTCGTAAGCAATTCGTTAACGACTTCTCATCGGGCGCGGAGATTACCGGTTCGCGCGCCTTGGCGCTCGCCATCGTCGTAAAATGTGCTGAGAACTTGAGCGGCGGCCGTCAGGCAATCACGTCGTGGACCTGCAAAGGCTGGTCCATGACTGAATACCATTCGGCGCGCGCGGCGGCTCGCCGCCTGCCGTTTTCCGACAGCGGCAAATGCAGCGCATTGAGCAGCGCCACCACTTCCTCGCGCGCGGTCACGTGCGACAGGTTAGGCCGCGTGCCCAGCACCGCCTCGTCGAGATCGTCCAGCGCGGTCAATCCGCGCGGGAAGAACTCGCGATAGACCACGCGCTCTGCGAAGCCGTCCACGGAGCGGAAACCCATGCGCTTGGACAACTCGACGAGGCCATCGCCAACCAGCTTCTTGTTACGCGAACTCAGCGTGGACAGCCGATTGCGCACCACGATCCAATCATTGAGTTGACCGTCAACGAGGCGGCGCTGACGGCGCGCCTCGCGCACCATCTCGGCGTAATGGCTTTCGCCAGTGACGGTGAAATCGGTCGGGTCGAGCGAGGCGAGCACGTCGAAATCGAGGAATGAATCATTGAGCGGGGTGACCAGCGTGTCGGCCATCGAATGGGCGAGCCGCATCAGGTAGGTGTCATTGCCCGGCGTGTCGATCACCACCACATCGTGGCTGTGCTCAATCTTGCTGATCGCGGCCGAGAAGTTGGCGAATTCCTGCGCCTCGTTGGCTTCGACCGAGGGACCTTCCGCGCGCTCGACGCAAAAATGCGTCGGCTGCTCGAGCGTGATGCGCGCGCGCTCAGCCCAATCGCGGCGGTTTTCGATGTAATGGGTGAAGCTCTTCTGCCGGCTGTCGAGATCAATCGTCGCGACCCGTTGCCCGGCCTTGAGCAGCGCGACTGCGATGTGCAGAGCGGTGGTGGATTTGCCCGAGCCGCCCTTCTCGTTGCCGAGCACGACGACATGCGCGGATTGCGGACTCTCTTGGATCGATTGGACTAACATGACGCGCCCTTTGATCCGGCAATTCTCAAGATATTACCGCATTTTAGTCAAGGTAGTCATCATTTAACCATTAACCCGCATAGCCGGATCAATCCCGTCTTGCTAGGTCCTAGCCCGGTTTTGCGACAACTCGCCGACAGGGACCGACATCATGGCTAACAGGCCGATCGTGGCGCGCACGGTTCCAGCGCTTCGCCGTGCGCTTGGCCCTTGGCGGCGCGCCGGCCAGAAGATCGCGCTGGTTCCGACCATGGGCGCCCTGCATGCCGGGCATCTGGCGCTGATTTCGCAGGCGCGCCGCCGTGCACGCCGTATCGTCGTTTCGATTTTCGTCAACCCCACCCAGTTCGCACCGGCCGAAGACTTCAACAATTACCCGCGGAACTTTGCCGAGGATCTTGCCGCGGTGCAGGCCAAGACCGACCTGGTCTGGGCCCCCTCACCCGCCGTCATGTATCCGGAAGGCTTTGTCACCCGCGTCGATCCGTGGGGTGCGGCCAAAGCCGGCCTTGAGGACAAGTTCCGACCGCATTTCTTCGGCGGCGTCGCCACCGTGGTGGCCAAGCTGTTCACGCAGGTCGCGCCCGATTTGGCAATATTCGGCGAAAAAGACTACCAGCAGCTGCGCGTCGTGACGCAAATGGCGAAAGACTTCGACCTGCCGCTGAAAGTCGTCGGTGCTGCAACCGTGCGCGAGAAAGACGGTTTGGCGCTGTCCTCACGCAACGCCTATCTGTCGGCGGCCGAGCGCAGCGTCGCGCCGATGCTCCACAAGGTGCTCAAGACCGCCGCCGCACGCATCAAACAGGGCGAACCGATCGAACACGTCCTGGTCGTCAGCCGCATCGAGATCGACGTCGCGGGATTCACCCTGGATTATCTGGAGGCGCGCCACGCGCTGACTTTGGCGCCGGTAACCTCGCGCAGGGATGGGCCGATCCGGCTGCTGGTGGCGGCAAAGATCGGCAAGACGCGCCTAATCGACAATTTTGCGGTCTAGAGCAGACCCAATTCGCGCAGTTCGCGGCGCATCTGCTCCGGCATTTTTGCGGCGCCCGGTGCTGCGCGCGACAGATCGCGCGGGGCGTCCTTGGCTTCCAGATAACGCCAGCCCTGGAAAGCCGAGCGCGGACGCGGCTCAACCAGCACCAGCTTGCCGTCCATCACCACCCGGCAGCGGCCAATGCCGTCCTTGTCGGTGAATGGCCGGATATCGAGGATGCGCTCGCGGCAGGCGATCTGGCCGCGGATTACCCAATAAAGCGAGCCGCCATCGGTGAGCTCCTCGGCGCGCTTGGGCAACATGCGGGTCGTGTGGATATGTTCCGGTTTTTGCCGGCGCTTCTTCTTGTCCTTGAGCTTCTGGGCGATCCAATCTTCGAGATCGGCGATTGAATCGCAGCCGACACAGAGCTTGATGAGATGAAGCGGCATTGCTGGCCTTCGGAACGGGATTGCGTCTTACCATGGCGCTTCGGACGGCTTAGATTGTCAAGCGGCGTTGTGCGCAACTCCATTCGTGATTTCCACACATGAGGCCGATCATGCCGCAACAAGACACCAAGGTCGCCGAACGAGCGATATGCGCGATGCTGCGCGCGGGCGAGCCGTTCGTCGGCAAGCAGGGCTTCTCATACGCGCCTGCGATCTCCGCCGAGACGGTCGGCGCCTCGGCCATTCACATGCAGTTGCTCACCATCCCACCAGGTGGCCGTGCCAAGGCGCACAAGCACGAGGCGCATGAAACGGCGATCTACGTGCTGAGCGGCGAAGGTGGCATGTATTACGGTGAGCGGCTCGAACACCATCTCGTCTCGCGGTCGGGCGAGTTCGTCTATATCCCCGCCAACGTACCGCATTTGCCTTACAACACGAGCAAGACGGAACCGTGCATCGCCGTTATCGCGCGCACCGATCCCAAAGAGCAGGAGAGCGTCGTGCTACTGCCGGAGCTCGACAAGATCCACGCCTGAGCGTTCAGACCTCGCCCGCAGGCGCTGCTTGCGCCGGCGCGATCACCATGACCCTGGCGCCTTCGGGGACTTGCGCATTCGGCGCGACGGCTATCTCGGCAACCTTGCCGTCGATCGGCGCCGTGAGCGTGTGCTCCATCTTCATTGCCTCGATGATGGCCACGCTTTGTCCGCGCGTGACCGCCGCCCCCTGCTCGACCAGAACGGCAAGCACCTTGCCGTGCATCGGCGCACGTACGAGGCCGCCTGAGCCGTTATTCCCGGTGTCGGCAAGCGCGAGGTCGCGCAGGGTGACTTTGGTCTGCCTGCCGTTGCGCAGCACATAGACCGCGTCGGCCGCGACGAGCGCAAACGCATCATCTGCCGGTTTGACGCCATCGACAGCGACTACCGCTCCGCGTGAGCCAAAGGTCAATTCGGCAACAGCGCTTTCACTGTTGGCGAGGATCGGCAGCTCCAGCCTGCGCACGCCGGAAAGCTGAAACCCATCGGCGGCATCCCATGGAGAGGCCGGCTCATCGGGCGCACGTTCGATGGTGGCGGCGATGCGCTTATGCTCGCGTGCCAAAAGATTCTCCGCGCCCAGCGCAGCGGCGGCGCGGTCGAGACCTTGTGGCTCCCCGGCGCCAAGCTCTTTCAAATGCCGATCGATGAAGCCGGTGTCGAAGTCGCCCGATCGGAATGCCGGCGCCCGGCAGAGCGTTGCGAGAAACCCGGTGTTGCAGCGCGGACCGACCGCAATGGTGCGCTCAAGTGCCTCCGCCAGCCGGTCCAACGCTTGCTCGCGCGTCGTCCCGTGCGCGATCAGCTTGGCGATCAACGGATCGTAGAATGGCGTGATCTCGCTGCCGGCTTCGACTCCGGCGTCGATGCGCAAGCCGCCAGTCTGTGGAAACTGCAACGCAATCAACCGGCCCGTCGATGGCAGAAAGCTGCGCTCGGGATCCTCGGCATAAAGCCGAGCCTCGACCGAGTGACCGGCGAGCGGGACTTGATTTTGTGCGAGCGGCAATGGTTCGCCGCTGGCAATGCGGAATTGCCATTCAACCAGATCGAGGCCGGTGATGGCTTCGGTCACCGGGTGCTCGACCTGCAGTCGCGTGTTCATTTCCAGAAACCAGAAGCCTTCTGCTTTGAGCCCGCCCGTTCCATCGGCGATGAACTCCACGGTGCCGGCGCCCTCATAGGCCGCGGCCTTGGCGGCAGCCACCGCCGCCTCACCCATCGCGGAGCGCAGCTCGGCGCTCATCCCCGGCGCAGGCGCCTCCTCGATGACCTTCTGGTGGCGGCGCTGAAGCGAGCAATCGCGCTCGTTGAGATGGATGGCGTTGCCGCGCCGATCCGCGAAGATTTGCATTTCAATATGCCGCGGCGCACTGACGTATTTTTCGATCAGCACGCGCTCGTCGCCGAAGGCGGATTTGGCTTCGCGCCGGGAGGATTCAAGCGCGGCCTCGAACTCGGCGTGTTTGTCGACGCGCCGCATGCCCTTGCCGCCGCCGCCGGCCACCGGCTTGATCAGCACCGGATAGCCGATCTCGTAGGCCTTACGGTGGAGGAATTTCGCCTCCTGCATGTCGCCGTGATAGCCCGGCACCACCGGCACGCCGGCATTTTCCATGAGCGCCTTGGCACGATCCTTCAGGCCCATGGCGCGGATCGCGGCGGGCGATGGACCGATGAACACAATTCCGGCGTCGATGCAGTTTTGCGCAAAATCGGCGTTTTCGGCGAGAAATCCATAGCCGGGATGAATGCAATCGGCGTGCGCCGCCTGGGCGGCCGCGATCAGTCTGTCGATGCGAAGGTAGCTTTCGGCGGCAGGCGGCGGCCCGATCTCATGCGCCTCGTCGGCAAGTCGCACATGCAGGGCATCGCGGTCGGCTTGCGAATAGACCGCGATGGTGCGCAGACCCAGCCGCTTGGCGGTGCGGGCGATGCGGCAGGCGATTTCGCCGCGATTGGCGATGAGAACGGATTTGAACATCGAGTGCCCGGCTTAGCGCGTGTTCTCGAAAACAGATCATGCGCAGACAATAAAGCCCGATACTAGCGCGCGGGCGGCTCGGCTGCTTGTCTTTGCGGACGTTTCGGCGGCACCGGCAGATTGGCCGTCGGCGCCGGATTTTCGCCGGCAGCCGGCGCGGGATCCTTCGGCAAGAGCGGCTCGGCATTCATGATACTCACCGGCGGGATCGAAGCCGCCGAGGGGAAGTCGTATTTGCTCGGCACCGGCTGATGCGTCGGCCCCGGGGCGCTGGCGATCGCAGGGGCGCTAGCCGGCGGCAGTGCGGCGACCGGCGCGGGCTTCGCCGCGACATTGTTCCAGGCGCCGGCGTAGCGCGCGACGTAAGTATCGAACGCATGCACTCGCAAATTGGCTTTAAGCGCCGCAGTGTCGCGCAGGAAGGCGAACGAAGGGCACCGCTCGGCGGTGCAGCCGTCGCGTTCGGCCAGCACATGAGCGGCGATGCCGTAGCGGTCGAGTTCAATACTACGGCGCACGGCAGAGAATGCCTTGAGCAAAGCGGGATCGCGATCGTGCGCGAGCCCCGCCGCGTCCGAGAGCAAGGTCAGCCGCGAGCCGATATAGGCGACCGCGCCGGCTGTGCTTCCGGGGGTGGCGAACACCGCCTGCTCGCACGAATTCTCGATCGCCTCACCAGCGTCGGCATCGAGGCAGGCGAGCATCGAACCGGGTGCCAACGACCCGGCCGTCAATTCGACATTGCGCGCCAGGATCGCCCGGCGCTCGGCTGCGTGTTCCGCCGCTGCCATGCGATCGACAATAACCGCCACTGCCGCCGTGAATACCGCCAGCGCAACAAACCCCATCATCAGACGCGCCATACCGGTTCCAGCGCGCTTGAGCGAGAGCAGCAGCAGTACTAAAAACAACGCAGCCAGAGCGCCGGCGACCGAAGCCGGTATTTCCAGCGACGTCGATAAAAAGCCGTTCAGGGTTGCACCATCCATGGTCAGCCGCCGCTCAGGCGCCGCCGGCCGACTTGAAGCCCGGCGCCAAATCGCTTGCGGCGGCGAATGCTCCCATGGCCTCGACCGAACTCATCGCCACGGTCGTGCGCAAGCCGGTGACGCCGCCGCTACCGGCCGCCGCCAATAGCGCTGCTGCAGCTTGCGTGTCATTGGGCATTTCCATGATGGCCATGAAATCGAACTCGCCGAAGGTGAGATAGTAGCCGATGAGCCGCCCGCCTGCTTTCGAGGCCAGGCGCGAAACCGCGTCGGCGCGATCCTCCGGCCGCACGATCATGCCCTTGACGGCATCGCGGCTGTAGCGCCCCTGGGTGATGTAGATCGGCATGGCGTGATCTCCAGATAGCCGAAGCTTTGCGCCGGATTCAGGACGCATCATAAACGATGGTGGTGTCGAATACGCGGGGGCGATTAGTCCGATCGCATGGCTCAAGCGCGGTCGAGCTGGCTTTCCTTGGCCACGCGTTCGAAAGCCTCGCCGGAACTCTTGATCCGGTACTGGTAATCGTCGCTCTCCGACGGAAGTAGCTTCACAACCGTATAGCTGCCGATCGCGGCGGCGCGGCCGAAGGTCGGCGAGGTGTAATAGACGGCTTCGCCGATCTGGTATTTGTGCGCGCGCACCGGAAGATCGGGCGCAGCCACCGGCTGCATCGGGGGGCTTTGCGTGCGGATCATCTTGGCCGTCTTGCTTGCCGTCTTGGACGCGGTCATGTTTGACCCCGCCTTGGGCGCGACGCTGGGCGAACGCACGGCAACGCTGCGCGACTGGCGCTGAGTCTTGCCGACCGAGCGCCGGGCATTTTTCGACGCCTTTTTGACCGAACTGCGGGCGCTCTTGGCGCCCTTTTTGACTGTCCGGCGGGCCGCTTTGGCGGGGCGCCGGGCATCTTTGACTGAAGACCTACTCATGGCTTCAATATAGCATCATATTTTGGCCGGGTGCGAAGTTTTTAATGTGAGAATTCTTTATTTATCAATGGGTTATAACAAGCGCTTGGCTCGCCGCGAGAACTTCTGCCCGCTTGCAAAAAACGGCCCTGTTTGCGGGTCAAATTGACAATCCATCCCGCGATTGACGGAACCGGTCGCTCATCAGGCGCGTTCTGTGGACGACGACAGGAGGGATACCCATGCGAGTCTTGTTCGGGATCATTCTTGGCGCGCTACTCACCGTCGGCGCCACGTACGTTTACGATTCCCACAGCGCTCTTGCCGCAACCAAAGACCAGGCAGGCACCCATCGGCCGTTAGTCAACTGGGACGTGGTCGCCACCAAATGGGACCGGCTGACCGTCCGCGCCCGTCACGAATGGACCCATCTCGCCGGCTAAGGGGCACGGTCGTACCTGTCCAAAAGCTAGGCGGCCGAAGGCGCGCCTACTTCCTCGCGCATCCCGACCCCCAAAGCGTCGGCAATGGCGCGCCTATCCATCCGAGTTCCATCGTCGCCTTCGATCAGCAGCGGCACCCGGCCGTTCTTCTCGACATGGCGCGACCATGACAGTGCATCGTCGAGGGCAGCAAATTCCTTGAACAGCATCTGCTCCTTGCCGAGTGCCGAGACATCGTCGGCGCCGCGCGGCCCGCTATAAACGCGATATCGCATCGTCACACCTCATTGTTTGTGTTCCACGGTTTCCCGGCGCCCATTGCTCCACACCGTAAAGCCGGGAGAAAACGCGTTCCGGGGAACTGGTTGTGTCACAGTGAAAACGCGCAAAAGTCCATCCCTGTTCCCCCCGCGCTGTCCCTGTCCGGCGCGCATGCTATCTTTGTTCCGCAGGGAGAAAACGTCACATGCGGGCGGCTTATTACGAGCGCAATGGTTCGGCGCGTGAGGTGATGCGGGTGGCTGAGGTCGAAACGCCGCAGGCCGGTCCCGGCGAAGTGCGCGTCAAGCTCGCGAGTTCGGG
>DATATS010000110.1:0-14651 GCA_036268675.1 Pseudolabrys sp. | reverse complement strand
TTTTCTTACAGACTGCGGACAAGCCTTATTGCCCCCCAAGCCTGCTGATTACACAGTGCGGATGGGCATTTGTTGAATCAATAAATGATTTCCTATCGTGTCATAGAAAATTAAAATGATGCGATAGCGAAGGGCTATGCTGGCTACGGCGGGTGCACTGAAAAATTTTGCACCGCAACAAGCGGCGCCTCGTGTTCGACTAATGTCGCATGCCAAACACGCGGTGGATCAATCGTCCAGCGATGCGGCGACGCGCCGGGCTTCCGCAACCAATGCTGCGGTCAAGGGCGTCATCGGTTCGCGCGCCGGCGCCACCAGACCGATCGTATGGATCGAATCCGGATTACCGATCGGAATCGAGCGCAACACATCCGTGAGGCCAAGTGTCGCGGCAAGCCGGGACGGCATGACGCTCGCCCAGCGGCCGGTGCGCACATGCGAAAACAGGAGAATCATCGAATCCGATTCGAGAGTGATGTGCGGATCGCCGCCGGCGTCGCGCAACAGGCGCTCGATGATACGGCGGTTCTGCATATCGGGTGTCAGCAGGCAAAGCGGCACCTCTGCGACCTCCGCCCAGGTCACTGTTTCGCGGTCGCCCAGCGGCGCATCGGCGGCAACGAGGAGACGGTAGCGCTCACGGTAGAGCGGCACGCTGGTGACGCGGCCGAGCGGCTCGTTGTCGAGGTAGGTGATACCGGCGTCGACTTCGAGATTCTCCAGTTGCGCGAGTATTTCCGTCGATGTGCGCGACAGAATGGTAAACTGCACATCCGGGTGACGCGCGCGATACGGCGTCGTCAACGTTTCCACCATCGCCAGCGCGGTCGGAATCGCGGCGATATTGAGCCGGCCGGCGAGCCCGTTTTTGAGCGAGTGAACTTCCTGGCGCATCGCGCGCATGTCGCCGACGATGCGGCGCGCCCAATCAAGCACCCGGTCGCCCTCAGGCGTGAAGCCCTGGAAACGGGAGCCGCGGTTGACCAGCAAGACCCCGAAGGACGCCTCGAGTTGCTTCACGCCCGCCGACAACGTCGGCTGCGTCACGCCGCAGGCCTCGGCGGCGCGGCCGAAATGTTTCTCGCGCGCGAGAGCGAGCAGAAATTCGAGCTTGTCGAGCACGGCTGTTCTCTTGCGAAGAGGGGGGATCAGGTCTTAATTGGAATTTACACGGATAGGCCTTGTTTTGATAGAGAAAATCTATCGGGTCATTCGCCAAATGACCTTGTTCGTATTGATTCTAAAGAGCTTTTCTAAGCCCGGAGGATGCGATGAGCCTTTCAGGCCAAGATGTAAAAGCGCCGCCGCCGAAAGGCCGCCGGCGGCCGCCGCGCACGCCCAAGGGGCGTCAGGTCGATCCCGCGGCGCTCGACGAGGTGCGCGCGCTGCTGATCGATCGGCCGCGCCGGCGCGATCTGCTGATCGAGCACCTGCATCTCATTCAGGATCACTACGGCCATCTCTCCGCCGCGCACCTTACCGCGCTGGCGTCCGAGATGAAGATGGCGCTCACCGAGGTCTACGAGGTCGCGACGTTCTATTCGCATTTCGATGTGGTCAAGGATGGTCCGGCACCCCCGGCGGTAACGGTGCGGGTGTGCGACTCGCTGTCCTGTGCCATGGCCGGCGCGGAAAAACTGCTTGCTAAATTGCCGGGCATCCTGGGCAAGGATGTGCGCGTGGTGCGCGCGCCCTGCATGGGCGCCTGCGACCGCGCGCCGGTGGCGGCAGTCGCTCATCTGCAAACCTTCGAGGCAACGCCGGACAAGATCGCAGCCGACGTGAAGGCGCATAAACATCCGCATGCCTGGAAGCCGGATGCCGACTTTGCCGCCTATCAAAAAGCGGGCGGCTACAAGCTGCTGAAGGATTGCCTTTCCGGCGAGCGCACGCGCGACGAGCTGATCAAGATCGTCAGCGACGCCGGCCTGCGCGGTCTCGGCGGCGCCGGCTTTCCCACGGGACGCAAATGGTCGTTGGTGCGCGCGGAGCCCGCACCGCGCATGTTCGCGGTCAACGCCGACGAAGGCGAGCCCGGCACTTTCAAGGACCGCTTTTATCTCGAGCGCGATCCGCACCGTTTCATCGAGGGCATGCTGATCGCGGCCTGGGTCGTCGAGGCACCGGAAACCTATCTCTACATTCGCGATGAATATCCCGAATTGCGCCTGATGCTCGCCGAGGAGCTTGCCAAGGCCGAGGATGCCGGGCTCTCGCCGCACACCAAATTGCATCTGCGCCGCGGCGCCGGCGCCTACATCTGCGGCGAAGAGTCGGCGATGATCGAATCGATCGAGGGCAAACGCGGCCTGCCGCGCCACCGCCCGCCTTATGTGGCGCAAGTCGGTTTGTTCGGCCGCCCGACGCTCGAACAAAACGTCGAGACGCTCTACTGGATCCGCGACATTATCGAAAAGGGCGCGGAATGGATGACCTCGCAAGGCCGCCGTGAGCGCAAGGGCTTCCGCAGTTTCTCGGTGTCCGGCCGCGTCAGGAAGCCGGGCGTGGTGGTTGCGCCCGCCGGCGTCACCGTGCGCGAATTGATCGAGGAGTTTTGCGGCGGCATGGCCGACGGCCATAGCTTCAAGGGCTATCTGCCGGGGGGCGCCTCCGGCGGCATCCTTCCGGCTTCAATGGCGGACGAGCCGCTCGACTTCGGAACCCTTGAAAAATACGGCTGTTTCGTGGGGTCGCATGCGGTTGTCATCCTGTCCGACAAGGACGATATGAAGGCTGTCGCGCTCAATCTGCTGAGATTCTTCGAGGACGAGAGCTGCGGCCAGTGCACGCCCTGCCGCGCCGGCACCGAGAAGGCAGTCAAACTGATGGCCAAAGGGCCGTGGCAGCCCGCCCTTCTGACCGAGTTATCGACCGCCATGCGCGATGCGTCGATTTGCGGGCTCGGCCAGGCGGCGCCAAATCCGCTTGTATGCGTGCTGAAATATTTTCCGGACGAACTGACGAAACCGTTGGGCACTTGGTGACACATGGCTGATACGAACGGACAAAAGCCGGCCGGTTACGGCGACGATCAAAAAGGCAAAGCAGGCGGCGCGAACGTCGGCGCCGGAAAGCCCGGCGTTGCGCACACCGCGCCGGTCGACAAGGTGTCCGGCAAGCCGAACGGGAAGGGCAAGACCGTCAAGTTCATGCTCGACGGCAAGGAAGTGACCGCGCTGGAGGGCGAGACCATCTGGCAGGTCGCCAAGCGCCAGGGCATCGAAATCCCGCATCTGTGTTATTCGCCCGAGCCCGGCTATCGCGCCGACGGCAATTGCCGTGCCTGCATGGTGGAGATCGAGGGCGAGCGCGTACTGGCCGCAAGCTGCATCCGCAAGCCGAGCGAAGGCATGAAGGTAAAAGCGGCGTCCGACCGCGCCAAGACCGCGCGGCAGATGGTGTTCGAGCTTCTGATCGCCGATCAACCCGAACGCGAGACTTCGCACGATCCGCAATCGAAATTCTGGGCCTGGGCCGATCGCATGGAGATCGACACCAGCCGCTTCGGCCAACGCGCAAAGCCCGCGCCCGATCGCAGCCATGTCGCCATGGCGGTCAATCTCGACGCCTGCATCCAGTGCAACCTTTGTGTGCGCGCCTGCCGCGAAGTGCAGGTCAACGACGTCATCGGCATGGCGGGCCGCGGCCACGGCGAAAAGATCGTGTTCGATTTCGACGATCCGATGGGCGCGTCCACCTGCGTCGCCTGCGGTGAATGCGTGCAAGCCTGCCCGACCGGCGCGCTGATGCCGGCGACGGTCGTCAATGACAACAACGTGCGCACCGAATTTCCCGACCGTGAGGTGAACTCGGTGTGCCCTTATTGCGGCGTCGGCTGCCAACTCACCTACCACATCAAGAACGACAAGCTGCTTTACGTCTCCGGCCGCGACGGACCGGCCAATCAACAACGCTTGTGTGTCAAAGGCCGCTTTGGTTTCGATTACATCAGCAATCCGCAGCGTTTGACCAAGCCGCTGGTACGTAAGGACGGCGTCAAGAAAGCCGCCGACGACCTGGTTGATCCGGCCAATCCGTTCACGCATTTCCGCGAAGCCACGTGGGAAGAGGCGATGGAGCGCGCGGCGTCGGGCCTGAAGAAAATCCGCGACCGCGATGGCCCGCGCGCCCTTGCGGGATTTGGTTCGGCCAAAGGCTCGAACGAAGAGGCCTACCTGTTCCAGAAGCTGATCCGCACCGGCGTCGGCTCCAACAATGTCGATCACTGCACGCGGCTCTGTCACGCGTCGTCGGTGGCAGCACTGCTCGAAGGCGTCGGCTCGGCGGCAGTGACGGCGACCTTCAACGAGTGCAAGAATTCCGATTTCATCATCGTCATCGGCGCCAACCCGACCGAGAACCACCCGGTCGCCGCTACGTTTTTCAAGCAGGCGGCCAAGCGCGGCGCCAAGCTGGTGGTCATGGACCCGCGCGGTCAGGCGCTCAAGCGTCACGCCTGGCAAATGATGCAATTCAAGAACGGCACCGACGTCGCCATGCTCAACGGCATGCTCAACGTCATCATCGGCGAGAAGCTCTACGACCAGCAATATGTCCAGACCTACGTCGAAGGCTTCGAGCAGATTGCCAACAATGTGAAGGATTTTACGCCCGAGGAGATGGAGCCGATCTGCGGCGTTCCCGCGGACACCATCCGCAACGTCGCACGCGCCTACGCGCGCGCCGAAAGCGCCATCATCTTCTGGGGCATGGGCGTCTCGCAGCATACCCATGGCACCGACAACGCACGCTGTCTGATTGCGCTGTCGTTGATCTGCGGTCAGGTCGGCCGCCCGGGCACGGGCCTGCATCCGCTGCGCGGCCAAAATAACGTCCAGGGCGCTTCCGACGCCGGTCTGATCCCGATGTTCTTCCCGGACTACAAATCGGTCGAAGACCCTGAGCAGATCGCCAAGTATGAGAAGGCCTGGGGCAAGAAGCTCGACCCAAAGAAGGGCAAGACGGTCGTCGAGATCATGGACGCGGTGCATGCCGACGAGATCAAGGGCATGTACATCATGGGTGAAAATCCCGCGATGTCCGATCCCGACTTGAACCACGCGCGCGGCGCGCTCGCTCATCTCGAGCATCTCGTCGTGCAGGACATCTTCGTGACCGAAACGTGCTCCTATGCCGACGTCATCTTGCCTGCCTCGGCTTGGCCGGAGAAGGACGGCACCGTCACCAACACCAATCGCCAGGTTCAGATGGGCCGCAAGGCGCTGCCGCTGCCGGGTGATGCGCGGCAGGATTTGTGGATCATCCAGGATCTCGCCCAACGCATGGGCGAGAAGTGGAATTACAAACATGTCAGCGAGGTGTTCGAGGAGATGGCGCGGCTGATGCCGGCGCTCGACAATATCACATGGGACCGCGTCGAGCGCGAGAATCACGTCACTTATCCGGTCGACGGTCCCGACGTGCCCGGCCGCGACGTCGTGTTCGACAAGGGTTTCCCGCGCCCGAACGGCATGGCCAAGCTGGTGGCGGCTAAGCTCCTGCCGCCGAACGAGACGCCGGATCACGACTATCCGTTCATTCTCACCACCGGCCGCCTGCTCGAGCATTGGCATACCGGGTCGATGACGCGCCGCGCCACCGTGCTCGACGCCATCGAACCGGGCGCGACCGCGGCGCTGTCACGCGGCACCATTGAGAAACTCGGCATCAAGCCCGGCGACATGGTGCACGTCACCACGCGGCGCGGCGAGGTGGAATTGGCCTCGCGCCAGGACGACGCAATCCCCGACGGCGTGGTGTTCATCCCCTTCGCCTTCTTCGAGGCGGCGGCCAACAAGCTGACCAACCCCGCGCTCGATCCGTTCGGCAAAATCCCCGAGTTCAAGTTCTGTGCCGCGAAGGTCGAAAAGGCGCTGCCGCAGCGGGAAGCCGCGGAATAAGATTCCAGCCGGCCATGAACGAGCGCAAGCAGTTGGATGAGGACGAGCGCGACCGCCGCGCGACCAATATCTTTCTTCTGGTCGCCGCAGTTATTTTCATCGGCGGCGGTGTCTGGCTGGTCAACGCCATGGTCGATGCGCGCAAGACCGAAGAATGTTTCGAATCCGGCCGGCGGAATTGCAATCCCGTCAACATCGACCGCCAGGCAGATTAAGGTTGGTGGGACGCCACGGACTTCGTCCGCGGCGTGGGGAGATCAGCCGCAGCCATCATTCACCGGAGCGGGGTCGGTTTGGTGGCCTCTCCGACGCGGCGGCAGAGGCCCCGCTTCGGCGGGAGGCGACGACGGTGCCCCCGTGCCGCAAAGAATAGGAGCGCTTCCGCTTGCGCGCGCGTCAGCCTGGTTTCGGATTCTTGAAATAAGCTTCGACCGTGCCGGTGAGCTTGATGGTTAGCGGATTCCCGTGGCGATCAAGCGCCTTGCCGGCGGCGACGCGGACCCAACCTTCGCTGATGCAATACTCCTCGACATTTGTTTTCTCGACGCCCTTGAAGCGAATGCCGACGTCGCGGGCCAGCGCCTCGGTATTGAAATAGGGGCTGCGCGGGTCGTTGCTCAGGCGGTCGGGCGGCGCGTCGGGTGCGGCGTTTGCCATTGCGCGCTTGTCTCACGCACGCCCGCTCAATGCAATCTCCGCACGCCTTCGTCCACCACGCGCAAATCCAGTCGTTCGATGAGGCTCGCGCGCATCGCTTCGCTAGCGCGCAAACGCTCTTCGGTCTGCGCCCAGGTGGTGGCGTTCGAGCCGAGCAGCACGACACCGCCAATGGCCGCCGCCATGGCGGCGACAGCGATCGAGAAAATCGGCGGCGCCAGGCCGATCAGCGCGAGCGCGAGCCAGGCGAGGCCGGCGCCGATCGCAATCTTGGCGGCAAGCGAAAGCTTGACGCAGCGGTCGAGCGCTTCGCGCAACTCCTCGATGCGTGTCTCGATGCGCGCGATATTGGCGTGCAAGTCGTCGTCATTTGGTTCGTACGGCATGGTCTGAGGCACGATCATGGCCGCGGCCAATCCTGGATGTGCGGACGCTATTTTTTCTCAGGCTCGACGCCGAGCAACAGGCCGAGGCCGACCTTCACCACCACATAGGCCGCTACGCCGGCGGGCACAGCAATGTACAGGCTGCTCTTTAGGCCTTGTTCAAGGCCGAAGAGGACGGCGGCGCCCGTCAGCACCGAAGCGAATCTGATCAGCGCCAGTTTGCTCATTTTTGTCCTCTCCCGTGCCGACGCCCTTTCGCGCAATATTGCAGCCGCCGGTCGCCCCGGTTCCGCCACGTTTGGCGGATGATCATTCCGCCCGTCCGGCAGGCTAGCCGAGGGCCGGCAAGGAATGATAGGGCAGAGCCATGCGATTGAGCTGCGGATTATTGTGCTTTGTGGTTTTGCTGGGCTCCGCCTCGTTGGCGGCCGCCAAGCCCGCCTATGTTCTGACCACTGTGAACATGCGTGCCGCACCCGGCACCACCAGCGAGGTTGTCACCAAGATCCCCGGCGGCAGCCTGGTCGACGCCGATAATTGCACAGACGGCTGGTGCGCGGTTACCTGGCAGGAGAAGAGCGGCTTCGCCATCCAGACCGCGCTCGACCTCAGCGGTCATGTGCCGAATCGTACCGTCCGCCGCCCGGCCTACGGGCCGCCGGCCGGCTATGTGGTCGACGAGCCGCCGGTTTATTACGGCGCGCCGCCACCGGTTTATTACGGCTATGGACCGTATTGGCGGCACCGCTACTGGCGTCGCTGGTAGGAGTCGACGCCGGCGCCTGCCTCGCGCGCTCCCGATGACATGAAGGCTGCTTGCGGCGCGCTTAACGTTTTTGGTTGTCGTTGGGCGAGCGCATGGCGGCCCATGGGTCGACCTTGACCGGTTTGTCGTCGGTCTGCGTGTTGCGCCGCATGGCGTCGTATTCTCTGTCGATTTCCTTGCGGCGATTCCGGCGCTCGTCCGCTTGCTGGGCCACCGGGCTTTTGTCTTTACTTTTGCCGTCACCGACATCTAATGATGCTTGCGCAAAAGCCAGCCCGGGCAACAGGCTCGCCGCCAACAGCGTCGCGCAGAAAAGCCTCACACCGACACGCATGTTCGTCCTCGCCGTTCGCCCCGGGCCGCACCCGGCACCGCTGCCATATTAGGCCAAATCGTAGCGGGTGAGAAGTTGCAGCCGCTGCCGGGCAAGCGGCGCCGTCTCAATCAGGGAGCGGAAAGACCGCAAGAATTGTGCTAGGAGAAGCCGAGGCCCGGCGCTGGCCGGCAAAGCAGGGGTCCGTCGAGGAAGGCAATGTCGCTCGCAACGCAAGATCGGCCCGGCATTGGATTTGGCGGGCCGCGCCACGACTGGACGCGCGCCGAGGTTGCCGCCTTGTTCGCGCTGCCGCTGCCGGAATTGATGTTCCGTGCAGCGGTGACCCATCGCGAGAATTTCGATCCGACCGAGGTGCAAATCTCGACTTTGCTCTCGATCAAGACCGGCGGCTGCCCTGAAGATTGCGCCTATTGCCCGCAAGCCGCGCGCTACGACACGGGTGTCGACGCCGAAAAGCTGATGAGCCTGGACGCCGTGCTCAGTGAGGCACGCGCGGCCAAGGCCGGTGGCGCATCCCGCTTCTGCATGGGCGCGGCCTGGCGCGAGCCGAAGGACCGCGACCTCGAGAGCGTTTGCGCCATGGTGGAGGGCGTCAAGGCGCTCGGCCTGGAAACCTGCGTCACGCTCGGCATGCTGACCGCCAGGCAGGCTGGACGACTGAAGACCTCCGGCCTCGACTACTACAACCACAACCTCGACACCTCGCCGGAATATTACGGCGCCATCATCACTACGCGCACCTACCAGGAGCGTCTCGACACGCTCGATTGCGTACGCGAAGCCGGCATCCATGTCTGCTGCGGCGGCATCGTGGGCATGGGCGAAACGCTTGACGATCGCGTCGGCATGATCGCGACTTTGGCGAGCCTGCCGCAACATCCGGAAAGCGTGCCGATCAATATGCTGGTTCAGGTGGCGGGCACGCCGTTGGCCGACGCCGCCAGGCTCGACCCGCTCGATTTCGTGCGCACGATTGCGGTCGCTCGCATCACGATGCCGGCCTCGATGGTGCGGCTGTCGGCCGGACGCGAAGACATGAGCGAGGAAACGCAAGCTTTGTGTTTTCTCGCCGGCGCCAATTCGATTTTCTACGGGCCCAAGTTGCTCACCACGCCGAATCCGGGACGCGATCGCGACCTGCGGCTACTCGATAAGCTCGGTTTGCGGCCGATGGAGTGAAGGCGGCCACAGCGGCGCGAAAAAAACGAAATCCGCTAAAGCTCAATCTTGCTGAAAATCGTGATGTCGAGGTCGACCTTGTCGCTCGATAGCGTCACCGCGGTGGTGAAGGTCTCGCCGCGCTGCACCTTGCCGCTCGCAAGCGCGCCACGAAGAGCCTTTTCCAGTTCACGCTGCGCGCTGAAGCCGACCGACTTAACGAATCGGCCGATAGCCGCGGTCAATGCCTGCTCGTCCATGCCGAGAGCTAAGCCCGCGTGCTGTCATCGATACAAGCGTTCTGACGGTTTGCGCTGCGGACTTAGTTAACGTGAGGCCCGCGCGGTCTCCGCGTTAGTGATGATTTCGGTTCCCGCTGGCCGGTGCGGCCGCGATGTTGAAATATTGAATTCAGATCGATTTCATGAGCATCGCGGCCAGCTTGCGCACGAACGCTGCGTAGCCGTGCCCAGAGGAGAATGGCGGTGAACTATTTTTCCCAGTCGAAAGGTCAGCGCGACATGAAGGCCGTCAAGCAGATTGCCAACGAGCCGCGGCTCGATGCCGGATTCACGTCCTCCAAGTCACCGGAAATTCTTTCGACCTTCGGCACCGGAATGGTGGTCACCGGTAACATCGTTTGTCCCGGCGCCTTGCAGATTTACGGCCGCGTCAATGGCGATATCCAGGCGTCTCACCTGGTCATCTGCGAGGGCGCGCAAGTCGAGGGCAAGATCGTGGCGCAGGACGCGGTTATCCAAGGGACGTTCAGCGGCACTATCTATGGCAACAACGTCAAGCTGGAGAGCACTGCGGTGGTGGACGGCGAAATCTTCAACAAATCGCTGTCCATCGAGCAGGACGCGCTGTTCGAGGGCATGTCGCGCCGCCTCGATAAACCGGTCGATCCTCCGGTGGCCCCTTCACTCGATCATCCAGTGCCCGCAACGACGTTGAATCCCGAAACGGTCGGCTAGATCGCGCTAGGCTTCGTTCGACTTGAAATGCCGCATTATTTTCTGGCGGCCCTGCCAGAAACGGATAACGCGCTGGGCCGAGGAAACCGACAGCCCTTCATATTGTGCGTGGAAATCCTCGAATGCTTGCGCGTCGGCCGTGACCGGTTGTCCATTGCAAGCCACGGCGACCGCATAGGCAGTATCCAGCTCCAGCACGCTGGCCTTGCAGATGACCATCATGCCGAATTCGTTTGAGGTGCGGAGTAGGCGGTCGATCTGATCGACGGGGATGCCGCTGAGCACCGACAGCGCGGCGACCAATTCGGCCACGCGATGGGCGTCGGCGAATTCGAGGACTTTCGATTTGGCGAGCTCGGTGTCCTGGCTGATATCGGCGACCAGCCGCTGAGCCTCGGCATAATTTTGCGGCTTGGCCGGATTCTTGCCGACCTGCGCGGAAATCCGATCCAGCACCTGCTGGATCATCTGCTTTTGGTGCGGCGGCGCCGAGGCGAGCAGCTTCTGGCGCACGGCCTCCGTCGCCTGGATCATGAGAGGCCGGAACTGTTTTGGAGAAATATCGGTGCGGAGCGATATCGACTCGGTGAGCCGATCGTCGCCATCGGCGCGCATGACCAGCTTGGCCATGCCGGTCGTCGAAAAGCGGGCGCCGGCGTTGCTGGCGACTTCGTTCGCGACATGCGCGTCGCCGCGCTCGACGAGGATTTCGGTCACCTGCTCGTTGATCTGCGGGCGCACGGCAATCTTGGCCAGATGCGCCTGACTCTTGGTGCTGGCTATTTCAATGAGGTCGCCGTCGCTCAGGCGGGTGGAGGAGATCAGGATCGGGCCTGAAACTTCGATCGCGTCGTCGCGGGCAAGGCGCAGAATGGTGCCGACCGGGGCATTCGCAACCGGTGCAAGGCGGCGGCTAAGTTCGACAAGCGCGCGGCTCTCAACATGATTGATGAGATGGCCCATGACGTCGTCGAACAACTGCGTCTCGTTTGTCCCGAATTTCGGCGCGCTGTTGATGAACAGATCAGTCACCCGCATCAAGGTCTCGACACGCTTTTCGCTCGTGCCGGCGTGCAGGGCCTGCTCAATCTCCTTGATGATTTGGTTCTTGGGCGCCGGATGAGACATAATTTCTTTACCCTCGAATACTCAACCGTCCTTCTGGACGGGGCCCTGCGGCCATGCCGCGCAATAATGCGGCTTGGGTCACTATGGTTGTAATTCGCTAAATATCCGTAAACTCCGTGTAAATACACGGCCGCGTCGCGTGAACGGCGCAACTATCGCCGCGTCATTCCGCAATATTTGCGCGTCCCCGTATCCCAGCAGCCGGTGCGCGTGCACATCGCGCCGCGGGTGCGGCAGTTGGTAATGCAGACTGGCGCGGCGCCGCGATTGGGGCTCTTGTTGCACGCGGCGATACAGGCCTTCATTTCGCCGCTGCAAAGCATGGGCTGCGCCATCGCCGACTGCGCGAAGGCCAGAAAGCCGGCCGTAGCCACGATCGAAACGAGCGTTCTCAAAATTCTCATCTTGGTTTGCCTCAATGCACGGCTGCGCCGCTTCGCGGCGTAATGGCGCCGCGATGGCGGATCACTTCGCCGGCGAGCTTGTGGGCGGCAGCGGCAGCGTCGACGGCGGGACGGCCGGAAAGTCTTGCAGCGAGATATCCGGCGTTGAATCCATCGCCGGCGGCACTGGCGTCGACCGGAACGACGACCTCCGTAACCGGGACCGTATCGCGATTTCCCGCAATCGCGACCAGCGCGCTGTTCGGTCCATTCTTGACCACGATCTCGTTGATGCCGAAGGCCTGCAACCGCTCGATGGTCGCTTCCGGTGAGGGGTCGCCCCACAGCACCGCCTCGTCGTCATATGCGGGAAGCGCAATGTCCACGCGCTTGAGCGCCTCGGCAAAGACGGTTCGCGTGCGCGTGAGATCGCCGTGCCAGGCGTGCGGCCGGAAATTGCCGTCGAAGGCGACTTTGGCGCCGCCGCTGCGTGCGAGCTCGACAGCGGCGAGGAAACGTCCAAGCCCGACGTTGGAATAAAGCGAGAGCGTGATGCCGGAAAAATAGATCAGCCGCGCGGTGGTGAGGCCCGCGGCGATGCTGCTCCATTGCGGCAGCTCGAACAGATCACGCGCGGGCGAGGCGTCCCGCCAGGCATGCGCGCGGCGCTCGCCTTTGGGATCGGCATCGATCAGCGCCAGGCCCGGCAGACGTCCGGGCGCGCGCAGGATCAAATCGGTCGCTATGCCCTCGGCCGCGGCCAGCGAAATAATCGCATCGGAATAGCGATCGTCGCCAAGCGCGCTGGCATAGGCGGTCGCAACGCCGGCGCGCGCCAGATAGATCGCTGTGTTGAACGTGTCGCCGGCCCTCGCCAGCGCGTAACGTCCGTCGCCGCCGCGCGCGAGCTCGACGATCGCCTCGCCAATGCAAACCGCGCGCTTGGTGGAATCGTTCATCAATGCCGATGTATCACGGCAGCAGCCGCCCGTCTTGCCGGCACGGCCAGTGCGGCAAAATAGCCAAGCGCGCTCAACAGCGCGATGCAGAAGCTTACGGGCCAGTCGGTGTGATAGGCGAGCGTGATGCCGAGCCATGCCTCGGCCAACGCCAAGGCCGCCGCGACGAATAGCCCGCTCCACAATCCCGTGGTCACGCGCTGCGCCGCCGCCGGCGGCCCGACCATGAGCGTGAATACCAGCAGGACGCCGACGATCTGGGCACATTCCGACACCGCCAGCGCGACGATGGCGAGGAAGGCGGTCGAGATAAAGCGCAGTGGCACGCCTTTGGCTTCCGCAAGTTCGGGCTGCAGGCTTGCGAAAATCAGCGGCCGCATGATCGCCGCCAGCGCCACCAGTGTCACGATCGCGAGCATCGCCAGCGTCGCGATCATGCCACGGTCGACCGCGAGCACGTTGCCGAACAGGATCGCGGTCGCTTGCGTTGCGAACGACGTATAATAGTGCAGGAACAGCAAGCCGAAACCGAGCGCCAGCGCCAGCACGACGCCGATGGCAATATCGCGATTGCTGATGCGCTCGCTCAGCAGGCCCATCACGATGCCAGCAGCGAGCGTGAAACCGATCAGGCCCCACAAGGGGGCGAGGCCGATCAGCCCGGCCCCGGTCGCACCGGCAAATCCGATATGCGACAGCGCGTGGCCGGCAAATGTCTGCCCGCGCATGACAAGGAAATAGCCGACGACGCCGGACACCACCGCCACGATGCCGGCGGCGGCGAAGGCATTGTCCATGAAATCATACTGGAACATGTCAGTGATGATGTCCGTGATCGTGCCCATGCCCATGTCCGTGCCCATGATCGTGGCTGTGCTCGACCTGTTCGACGTCGCGCCCACGCGAAAGCACGAAAATATGGCCGCCGGCGCGCACCACTTCGATGTCGGCGTCGTAGAGCTTCGAGAGCACCGGCGCGGTGATGACCTCGTCGACCGTGCCGAGCACGGCGCGGCCATTGCCGAGATAGAGTACGCGGTCGAGCGTGCCGATGAGCTGGTTGAGTTCGTGCGCCGAAAAAAGAACCGTGATGCCGCGCTCGCGGCAGACCTTGCGCACCACATCGATCGCTACTTCCTGGTGGCGTGCGTCCAGGCTGATGAGCGGCTCGTCGAGCAGCAACAGTTTCGGCCGGCCCATCAGGGACTGCGCCAACAAAAGCCGCTGGCGCTCGCCGCCCGACATGTCGGATAGCGCGCGGTCGGCGAGATCGCGTGCGCCGACCAGTGCCAGCGTGTCATCGATCATGGCGCGGTCGGCGCGCGCGAGCCGCGGCATTCCCCAGCGCTCGCCATCGAGCGAGGAGGCGATGAAATCGAGCCCGCGCATGCGCAAATCCGGCAACACGGTGCGCGCCTGCGGCAGATAGCCGATGCCGGGATCGCCGCGGCGCGGGACGTTGCCGAATACGCGCAAGACGCCGCCGCTTGGCGGCAGCAGGCCGAGAATGGCGCGCATCAGCGTGGTCTTGCCGGCGCCGTTGGGGCCGAGCACGCCAATGAATTCGCCGTCGCGGATGGCGAAGCTTGCGTCGGCAAGAACGCGGCGCGCGCCAAGTGTGATGGAGGCGTGATCGAGTTCGACGACGTTCATGCCTTAATCGTGTCGTTCCGGCGCGCCCGGCAAAGACGATAGCCTCAAGAGCCCGGTCCTGCCAGCGCCTTTTCGGTGTCGCCCACTTCGCTCAGCATCCATTGCTGGAACGTCATGCCGGCCGGCTGGGTCTCCGTGACCGCGACCACCGGGATCTTCGCCGCGCGGGCGATGGCGACCAAGTGCTGCACGATCTTGTCGGAGGCCTGCTTGTTGTAGAACATCACGCGCACCTTGTGCTGCTTGAGGTCGCGCTCGAAAGCCGCGACGTCGCTCGCGCTCGGTTCGGTATTGTTCATGATCGAAATCTGGAAACTTTCATTGCGCATGGTCAGGCCGAGCGCTCC
>DATATS010000109.1:0-9998 GCA_036268675.1 Pseudolabrys sp. | reverse complement strand
AGCGCTTCGGCGAAGTTCTTGCCGAATTCGAACGTCGTCTTGGGCGGCAGCGGCGGTTCGTTGGGATCGACGGTGGCCTCGACCACCACCGGTCCGGGGGTCGCCAGCGCCTCGCGCAAGGTGGCGGCGCATTGCTTGGGATCGTCGATGGCAAAGCCAGCCGCGCCGCAGGCGCGCGCGACGCCGGCAAAGTCGATCGGTTGCAGATCGCACTGGTATTCCGGGTTGCCGAGGAAGCCCATCTGCTCCCATTTGATCTGGCCGAGGCTGTTGTTCTTGATGATGACGATCTTGATGTCGAGCTTATATTTTACGGCGGTAGCGAGTTCGCCCATCAACATCGTGAGGCCGCCGTCGCCGACCAGGGCAATGACCGGGCGCTTGGGAAAGGCAACGGCCGCCGCGATGGCGTACGGCAAGCCGCAGGCCATGGTGGCGAGCGTGCCGGACACTGTGAATTGCATGGCATCGTGGATGTCGAGATAGCGCGCGGCCCACGACGTGTTGGTGCCGGAATCGGTGGTGACCAGCGCGTTGTCGGGGATGAGCTTGTTGAGCTCGTGCGCGACGACCTGCGGCTTCATTGGTTTGTCGTCGCGTTCGGCGAGCTCGGTCAAGAGCTTGCGCCAGTCGCGCACATCGCTCTGCGCGCTGTCGAGGAAGGCGGTGTTCTTGTTCGGCTTGAGGTGCGGCAGCAGCCCCGCCAGCACCTGCCGCGCGTCACCGACCAAGCCATAGTCGACCGGATAGCGCAGGCCGATGCGTTGCGGGTTGAAGTCGATCTGCACCGCGCGTGCCTGGCCCGGCTTCGGATAGAACTCGATGTAGGGGAAGGACGAGCCGACGATCAGAAGCGTGTCGCAGCCGGCCAACGCGTTCTGCGACGGCACCGTGCCGAGCAGGCCGACACCCCCGGTCGAGTACGGGCTGAGATCGGAGACCGCGGCCTTGCCGAGCAGCGCCTTTGCGATCGGCGCTTTCAGCTTTTCGGCAACCGCTTCGAGTTCGGCGCCGGCGCCGATCGCGCCGCGGCCGGCGAGAATGCAGACCTTTTTGCCTTCGTTGAGAATGCCTGCTGCTTCCTGCAACTGATGCTCGGGGGGCTTCGGCGCGGCGTCGGCCATCACGTTCGAAACGTGATGCTTGAGGTTGCGCTGTGAGGGCGTGTCGTCGTCTACCGGCAACGACTGCATGTCGGTGGCGATGGTGAGATGGGAGACGCCCCGCCATGCGAGCGCGGTCCGGCAGGCAAGCTCGGTGACGTTCTCGACATGGGCGGCGCCCATGATGCGGGCATTGTAGACGCAGACATCCATGAACAGCTTGTCGAGCTCGACGTCCTGCTGCGTGAAGGTACCGACCAGATCGTGGAATTGCAGGCCGGTTATCGCCAGCACCGGGGCGCCGTCCATCTTGGCGTCATACAGCCCGTTGAGCAGATGAATGCCGCCGGGCCCGGACGTGGCAAGGCAGACGCCCAGCTTGCCCGTCCATTTGGCGTAGCCGCAGGCCGCCAACGCCGCCGCCTCCTCGTGCCGCACCTGGATGAAGCGGATTTTGTCCTGTTTCTTGCGTAGCGCCTCCATGATGCCATTGATGCCGTCGCCGGGCAGTCCGAACACCGTGTTCACGCCCCATGCGATGAGGCCATCAATGAGGATGTCCGCTGCCGTCTTGCTCATGGAACCAGGCTCCTGTGTTGCCCCGCCCAAGAGAAAAGTCGGTGCACACTGAGTTGTTCCTTAGCGCTGTGGCGATCAGCTTACGGGTGTTGTCGGGTCCATAAAGGGCCGCGACGGCCGGCTACTCCCGCGTCCAGACTTCGGTGCCGATCTTGTTGCCCCCGGCATAGGTCCACACGCCCTGCCAGTTGTCGCCCTCGGCGCCGTAGAGTGCGAGGCCGGTTTCGTTGCCGGAGCGGTAGGAGACCGCGATGAACTTGTCGTTGCCGATGCCGGTGCCGATATAGCGCGTGTTGCCGACGATCCAGACGACGCGGTAGGTGTCGCCGTTCTTGCTGATGGTGACGGTCCCCTCGTATTTCGAGCCGTGACCCGGATTGGCGCCCTCGACCGTATATTTGCCGGACGGATCGGCGGCGAAAGCCGCGGTTGCGCTCCAGATGAGCGCTACGGCGACGAACAGATAACGCATGATTGCTCCCCCAAGCCTGAAACGCGCGTGGCGCGCGCGATCGGCAGTTTAGGACTTTGCCGCGGGGACGACAATTGAGGGCAAGGCCTCCGCCGAGGCATCCGCGCCGTCGAGGGTCAAAAGGTGCATCTCGCCGCAATCGGCACAGCGCAGCCGCGCGCGTGGGCGGGCAAGGCCGGACAGCGTCGCCTCGTCGGTGACCAGCACGAAGCTGTCGGAGATCGGGCAGCGGTAGCGGATGGCGCCGCCTTGCGGACGGGCGGTGGCGGCGACCCATTGCAGCGGGACAGCCGCATGGCGCAGGGCCGACGGATGGAATGTGCTCCAACTGATCTGTTCTGACATCAAAACCCCATTTCGCGCGGCCTAGCGGATAATGATTTTGCAACGCAACAGTTCCGCGGCCGTGCGCAGGACGGCCATGCGCTCAATCCGCAAGCGTCGGGAATTCGTGCTTGCCGCCTGCGCCCAAGCGTAACGAATCGACGCGCGTGACGGCGGTCACATCGAGCACCGCATAAAGATGCGGGAACAGGGCGCCGCCGCGTGACGGCTCCCATTTGAGCGCCATGCCCAGCGTTTCCGAATCGATCCGCAGCAGCACGAGGTTCTCCTGCCCGGCGAAATGTTTGGCGGCGGTTTCAATGACCTGAGCGGCGGTAGAAAAGTGAATGAAGCCATCGCGCGCGTCGACCTCGGAGCCTCGCAGGACCCCGGCACGCTTTGCTTCGCTCCAAAGCGCGGCGGGAAGAATTTTGTAGATGGCCGTCATGGTCTCAAGAATAGGCCGCCGGTTCCGTCGCGCCAAATGGAACCCGGCGCCGGGCGCATGGGTGCATGTCGAATAACAACATTGAATGCCTGTGAAAAAAACCACATATCGGCACGGAAAACGTTACGGAGACGATATGGCTAAAACCGAGGACTACCTGATCGAGACCGCCGATCGCGTAAAGCGGCTGGTGAAACTGGGAAATGAAGTCGCGTCCGACCTTGAGGTCATCAGCAACGAGTTGATGAACAAGGCGGTCGAGTTGGAAACCGAGCGGCAGAAAAACGACAAGCGGGCCGGCGGCGAACGCTGACTGCAAATCGCTTGTGGTTTTGGAATGCGGAAAGCCCGGCGGTCGAGCCGGGCTTTCCGATTCTCGGGGATGGGCTTGCCGCGTCAGGCCGCGAGCGGATCCGGACCGTATTTGTTTGAGCCGGCGGTGCCGCGCAGGAAGCCGAGCACGACCAGCCCCCAGATCGTGATGACCAGGCTCGCCAGCGATGGGATCAGGGCGAGCGCGCCGTGCAAGCCGGAGGCTATTTGTGTCAGCACGAACGGAACGACGTAGAAGACCAGCAGCCACCAGCCGCTCTTGTCGCGGTCGTGCAGGCGCTTGATGCCGATGAAGATGCCGGAGACGATCATCGGAACATAAACGACCAGCGCGAGCAGGAAGAATCCGACCCCCTTGCTCAGCAGGCCGACGACGATCCCTTCGTCGGCGGCCTCATCCGCCAGTTCGAGGATGCCGTTGCCGAGCATGATGAAGCCGATGCCCGCGACGACGATACCGATCGCGGTGTAGACCAGCACCGCCAGCCAGTATTTCGCGCGATTGATGCGCCCGTGAAAGCTGAAAAACAGGTTCATGGCTGCCCCCATGCGAATTGGACCGGGGGCACATTAAGCGGCGGCGCGGGCGCAGACAATTGTCCCGCGCCGGATTTTCCGGAAAGTTTACGCCGCGCCCTTGAGCATCTCGCCGCCGTTGGGCGGGGGGATTGGCGATCCGTCGGCGGCGTATTCGTTGAGCTTGTTGCGCAACGTGCGGATAGAAATGCCGAGGATGTTGGCCGCGTGCGTGCGGTTGCCGAGGCAATGCTTGAGCGTCTCCAGGATCAGATCGCGTTCGACTTCCGCGACCGTGCGGCCGACCATGTTGCGCGTGACCTGCTCGGCGGCAAGCGCGGCATGCGCCGCGGCCCCCGTTCCACGCGCCTGGTCGAGGCGCCCGCCGTCCGGCGTCAGGATGCCGTCGATGCCGATTTCGGCGCCGCTCGAAAGCAGCACGGCGCGGTGCAGCGTGTTTTCCAGCTCGCGCACATTGCCCGGCCAGCGATTGGTATCGAGCGCGCGGCGCGCTTCCGGCGACAGCGGGCGCACGGCCAAGCCGTTGATGGCGGAATATTTCTTCACGAAATACTGCGCCAGCTCGCCGATGTCGGCCGGCCGCTCGCGCAATGGCGGAATCTTCAGGTTCACCACGTTGAGCCGGAACAGGAGATCCTCGCGGAATTTTCCCTCGCGCACCGCCTCGGTCAGATTGCGGTTCGACGTGGCGATGATGCGAATATCGACCGGCACCGGCTTGCTGCCGCCGACGCGGTCGATCAGCCGCTCCTGGATCGCGCGCAGGAGCTTGGCTTGCAGGCGCACGTCCATTTCCGAAATTTCGTCCAGCAACAACGTGCCGCCGTTTGCTTCCTCGAATTTGCCGATGCGGCGGCCGAGCGCGCCGGTGAAGGAGCCCTTCTCGTGGCCGAATAATTCGGATTCCAGCAGGTTTTCCGGGATCGCCGCGCAGTTGACCGTGATGAACGGCCTCTTCGCGCGCAGCGAACGCGCATGCACGTAGCGCGCCAGCACTTCCTTGCCGGTGCCGCTTTCGCCGGTGATCAGCACCGAGGCTTCCGAGCCCGCGATCTGCTGGGCGAGCTTGACCACGCCGGCCATGGCGTCGTCGCGATAGATCATCTCGCGCGCATCGTCAGCGACGGCGGCGAGCACCGCCGCGATCAGTTCCGGGTCCGGCGGCAAGGGGATGTATTCTTTTGCGCCGGCGTGGATAGCGTTGACCGCCGCGCGCGCATCATTGGTGATGCCGCAGGCCACGATCGGCACATGGATGCGCTCGGCGTCGAGCCGGTTCACCAGGTCGCGGATGTCGAGGGCAACGTCCGCCATCAGCAGGTCGGCGCCGCGGCCCGAGCGCAGCACGGCGAGCGCCTGCTCGTTGCTTTCGGCATGGGTGACGGAGGCGCCCTGGTCCATCGCGATCTTGCTCGCGAGGGTGAGCTGTCCCCCCAATGTGCCGACGATCAATAGGCGCATGACATATTCCTCTAGCGTTCTAGTTCCGGTCTGCCTTGATGATTTCCGTCATGGTCACGCCGAGCTTGTCCTCGACCAGCACCACTTCGCCGCGCGCGACCAGGCGGTTGTTGACGTAGATGTCGATGGCCTCGCCGACCCTGCGATCGAGCTCGAGCACCATGCCGGGTCCGAGCTTGAGCAGCTCGCCGACCTCCATGCGGGCGCGGCCGAGCACGGCCGACACCTGCACCGGCACGTCGAACACCGCCTCCAGGTCGGCGGCGCCCCGATTGACCGAGTCGTCGGCGTCGCCCGCCGCAAGCTGACCTGCGTCCGCGACGGACGCCATCTCGCTGCCGCTCTCCAGGTCGGGAAGGGGCACTTCCTTGTTGTCGATGTCACTCATCGCGTCGGTCTCCGGAATTCCTAATGTGTCGCTCTGGCCGCCACGTAGTGGCCGACCATGTCGTCGATTGCAGCAAGGGTCGCCGCGCGGTCGCGGACGACGCCGCCGTCGGCCCATTCGATCCGGCAGTCGCCTGCCGCCATGCTCGCGTCGGACGTAACCATCAACCGGCCCTCGAAGCCGCGCACGCGCGCGATCTCCTCAAGCTTGTCCTTGGTGGTGTCATAGATGTCGGCGCCGATGCGCAAGCCCACATGCGGCGTCTTCACCAGATGCAGGAAACATTCGGTGGCGAGCGCGGAGATTTCCGCGAACGGCTCGCGCGCCATCAGTTCGGGGGCAAGCTTTGCCCCGACCGCGACCGCGACTTCGACCGCTTCGGTTTCCAATCTCAGCTCGATTGAGCCGAGCGCGCGGTGCAGCCGCTCCAGGCCTTCGGCGATCAGCGCGAGCGCGGTTGCGGTGCGCTGGGCGGCGTCGCCTTGCGCCTTGGCTTCGCCGGCCGCAAAGCCCTTGCGGTGCGCGAGCGCTTCGACGTCGGCGCTGCGGCGCTCGTGCTCGACCATCGTGATGGTCGGCTTCGTGCTGGCGGCGAAATCCTCGTCGAACAGATATTTGGCTGCGGGTTTCATGCTAGTAAATCAATTCCTCGTCGTCGCGACTCTTGGAGATCAGGATTTCGCCCTTGGCGGCGAGATCCTTGGCCAGGTTGACCAGCAGGCCTTGCGCCTCGTCCACGTCGCGCAGGCGCACCGGACCCATTTCCTGCATGTCTTCGACCAGCATCTTGGCGGCGCGCGTGGACATGTTGGAGAAGAAGAACTGGCGCACCGGTTCGGAGGCGCCTTTGAGCGCGACGCCGAGCTTGTCCTTGTCGATCTTGCGCATCAGCGTCTGCGCCGAGGCGGTGTCGAGCTTGACCAGGTCGTCGAAGGTGAACATCAGCGCCTTGATGCGCTCGGCCGCTTCGCGGTTTTCCTGTTCCAGCGCGGTGAGAAATTGCGTTTCGGTCTGCCGATCGAAGTTGTTGAAGATTTCCGCCATCACCTCGTGCGCGTCGCGGCGTCTTGTCTGCGACAGATTGGACATGAACTCGGTGCGCAGCGTCTGTTCGACGCCTTCGATGACTTCCTTTTGCACCGCCTCCATCTTCAGCATGCGGTTGATGCAGTCGAGCGAGAGTTCCTCCGGCAGGATCGAGAGCACGCGCGCGGCGTGTTCCGGCCGCAGCTTGGACAGAACGACCGCGACGGTCTGCGGATATTCGTTCTTGAGATAGTTCGCCAGCACCTCTTCCTGCACGTTGGCGAGCTTTTCCCACATGTTGCGGCCGGCCGGACCGCGGATGTCGTCCATGATGGTATGGACGCGGTCGGACGGCAGGTATTGCTGCAGCAGCCGTTCGGTGGCGTCGTAATTGCCAAGCAGCGAGCCGGACGCCGACATGCGGCCGACGAATTCGAGCAGCAACTGCTCGACCGTTTCCGACTCGATAGTGCCGAGCGATGACATCACGACCGAAATCTCGCGCAGTTCGTCGTCGTCGAGCATGCTGAAGATCTTGCCGCCGTAACGCTCCCCCAGCGCCAGCATCAGCACCGCGGCACGCTCCGGCCCGGTCAGCTTGCGGCGCGCGGTGGCGACCTGCGGCCGGCTCGCGAGTTCGGCCATCAGGCCGCCAATGTCCTGGCGGACCGCGGTTGAATCCTGGTCGGCTTTTGCTTCGGAGTAGGCGGACGGCATGGCTTACGCAGCTTCCTCGTGCAGCCAGTTACGGATGATGGACACGGCTTCGTGCGGGTTCTTCTCGGCGAGCTCGCCGACCTTCTCGACCGATTGCGCGTGCACCTGTCCCTGCACCTTGGCGATGTCGATCATTGCCGATGTGCGATTGGAGATGTGGACCTGCTCGTCGGCGCCGACGAGGGAGACGTTCGGCCCGGCGCCTGCGGTGATGCTGGCTCCGCCCGGGCCGGAAATCGTCATGCCGCTGCCCGGCACGATCGGCTGCCCGCTGGCGTCTTTAAGCGGTTGGCCGCGCGCGTCGACCAGGATGCCGCCGGGACCGAGCGCAACGGCGGTACGCGGACCGCGGGCGGCAAGGGCCTCGTCGGGAGCGACGATGCGGCGGACGAGCGGACGCACCACCATGAACATCACGAGGATGCCGAGCAGCGCCATCACGCCCATCTCGGCGCCGCTCATGATGTCGTCCTTGGTGAAGTTGAAGTAGCTCATCCAACCGGTCGGCTTCTCGATCGGCTCCGCCGCCGGTTCGGCGAAGCGCAGGTTGGCGACCTCGATCTGGTCGCCGCGCTTGGCGTCGAATCCGATTGCGGTGCGAACCAGCGCGGCGATGCGCTCGATCTCCTCCTTCGAGCGCGGCTGGTACGCCATGTTGCCCTTTGCGTCCTTGGCGTAGAGGCCGTCGACGAGCACCGCAGCGGTCACGCGCTTGAGCCGGCCCGCTTCGGTGACCTCAGTCTTGGTCGTGCGCGAGATCTCGTAATTGACCGTTTCCTCGGTCTTGTGGTCGCGGTCGCGGCTGCCACCGCCATTGCCGTTATCGGCGCCGGTGCCGGGCAATTCGTTACTCACCGAAACCGCGCCGCCGCTGCCGCCATTGGCGGAGGATTCCTCGCGTGTCTGGCTCGAGCGCACGACCTTGCTGTCGGGATCGAACTTGTCGGACGTCTCGGTGATGCGGTTGAGGTCGAACTCGGCATTGACCTGCACGCGCGCATGGCCCGGACCGACGACCGAATCGACGATGCTCTCGACCTGCTGGCGCAGCCGGTTCTCGTAGGCGAGCTGGCGCTCGTCGCCGTTGCCGGCGGCGAAGGGATTGTCGGAGCCGGCGCCATCGGCGAGCAGGCGTCCGGTTTCGTCGACAACCGAAATGCGGTCGGGCTTGAGGCCGTTCACCGCGCTGGCGACGAGGTGGCGGATGGCGCGCACCTGGCCGGCCGCCAGGCTGCCGCGCACCTTCAGCACGATGGATGCCGAGGCCTCGACCTTGTCTCGCGAGAATAGCGGCCGATCCGGCAGCACGAGGTGCACGCGCGCCGCTTCGACGCCGTCAATGGTGCGGATGGTACGCGAAAGCTCGCCCTCGAGTGCGCGCAGCTTGTTGATGTTTTGAATGAAGGTGGTGGCGCCGAGCGCGTCCGACTTGTCGAAGATCTCGTAGCCGACGCCGCCGCCCTTGGGCAGCCCGTCCTCGGCGAGTTTCATCCGAAGCCGCGCGACCTGGTCCTTCGGCACCAGGATGATCGCGCCCTCATTTTTGAACTGATACGTGACCGCCTGCCGGTCGAGGTCCTTCGCGATCGAGGCGGAGTCGCCGAGCGCCAGATCGGTGAACAACGGCACCATCTGCGGTGTCGTCATCCGGACGATCAGAAAAGCAAAGAAGCCGATGAGCGCGAGCGTGACCGCGCCCATGGCGGCTAAACGCGGTGCACCCATGGACTTCACGAAATCGAAAAAACCTTGCACCGGTATCTTCCCACGACCGCGCGGCGTTCATCGCGCCTGACCCGGCAAGATTTGCCCAGTTCATGGTTAGCGTCAGGTTAACGGCGGCGATGTGGATGGCGGTACGGTGCGGTATCGCGTTGCTGCGCTACGATCAGCGCGGTGCGTCTTCAGGCTTCGGCCGCGTCTCGATCAGCGCGCGCAACGTCATCAACGTCGACGGATCGGCGATGCCGTCGACGCGCGCCTGGCGGAAGTGGCGCTGGAAGGCGACGACGACATCGCGCGTCGTCTCGTCGTAGTGTCCGCTCTCCTCGATGCCGTAGCCGTAGGTCTTCAGGAGCCGCTGCAACCTGCCGACCGCCTCGCCGGTGTAGCCGGTCATCAACGTCATGCCGGGCACGTTGAGCGGTGCCGCGCGCACCCAGTGCCCGACGCCGGAGTCGGCGAGCAGCTCCCAAGGGAATTTCTCGCCGGGATCCTGCTTGCGCGCGGGCGCCACGTCGGAATGCGCGAGCACGCGGTCGGGGACGATCCCGGGGTGGCGTTTGAGAATCGACTTGCACAGCGTGATGACCGCCGCCGTCTGCCGCCGCGGGAAATCGGTGTAGCCGAACTCGTGACCCGGATTGACGATCTCGACACCGACCGAGCGCGAGTTGATGTCCGTCTCGCCCGCCCAGGATGAGATGCCGGCGTGCCAGGCGCGCTTCTCTTCCGGCACGCACTGAACGATGCGACCGTCCTCGAACACCACGTAATGCGATGACACCTTGCTCTCGGACGATGTCAGGCGCTCAAGCGCGGCGTCGCCGGTCCGCATTCCGGTGTAGTGCAAGAGCAGAATGTCGGCCGCGCCGCCCTTGCGGTCATCGA
>DATATS010000108.1:0-25928 GCA_036268675.1 Pseudolabrys sp. | reverse complement strand
GTGAAATCGAAACGCAGCACGCCGATGCCGTGAACCGCAAGCCGCTCGGCGATGCGCTTGGCTGCAAGGTTGTCCTTGCCGCAGGTGAAGCAATGCGCAAACAGCGCGAAGGCCGTCGGCTTGCCCAAAGGCAAATCGAGCGTGGCGGCGAGCTGCTCGCCATTGGCATTGGGAAAATTGAAGCGTTCGCTGCGCATGGCAAGCCCCTTCAGGTCGGTGTTGCGGCTCTATGTACACGCGCCAGCCGGCCGACGCGCGCGGCAAGTCGCGGCATGACGCAAACGTTATCGCCGTTTGACCGGCTTGCAAAAGTCGCTTCGCTTGCCCAGGTTTTCAGTCTTGCGGCCCCGAGCGCCGGCCCGATGGGCATGGGCCGGCCAGGAGATCACGATGAGTCTCGTCGATACCCGGTTCGATCAGATGTTTCCGGTGCTGGGTCACGTCCAGATCGAAACGGCCAAGCGTTTCGCCAGCGGCGAAGCCAGGCGGTTCGCGCCGGGCGAACTTGCCTACGACGTGGGCATGCGCAATGCGTCGGCCTGGCTGGTGCTCGACGGCGGGCTCGAGGTCTTGCGCCGCGACGGCCTGCATCGCCAGACCTCGGTGATCCTGCTCACCGAGGGTCAGTTTTCCGGCGAGATCAGCCAACTGGCCGGCCGCGGCACTCTGGCGGCGGCGCAGGCAGGCCCCGAAGGCTGCACCGCGCTGCCGTTCGACGCCGCGCATATCCGCGCGCTGGTGATCGGCTCGGCCGAACTCGGCGAGATCGTCATGCGCGCCTTCATCCTGCGCCGCGTCGCGCTGATCCAGGAGGGCGGCGTCGGCTCGCTTCTGATCGGTCGTCCCGGGTCGCCCGATCTGGTGCGGCTGCAAGGCTTCCTGTCGCGCAACGGCTATCCCTACACGGTGCTCGACGCGGCCACCGACGAGGAGGCGCGCGCGGCGATGGAGCGCTTCGGCGTGCAAGCGGACGAACTGCCGCTGATGATCTGCCCCAACGGCTCGTTCCTGAAGCGACCCACCGACGCCGAGGCCGCCATGTGTCTCGGCATCACGCCGGAACTCGATCCCAACACCGTCTATGACGTTGCCGTGGTCGGCGCGGGTCCCGCCGGGCTTGCCGCCGCGGTCTATGCCGCCTCGGAAGGGCTGTCGGTGATCGTGCTCGATCAACTCGCCATCGGCGGGCAGGCCGGCGCCTCGGCGCGCATCGAGAATTATCTCGGCTTTCCCACCGGCATTTCTGGCCAGGCGCTGGCGGGGCGCGCCTTCACGCAGGCGCAGAAGTTCGGCGCCGAGATCGCCATCCCGCTGCAAGTCGCGCGGCTCGACTGTAGTGCAGGGCCCGGCTGTCCGTTTCGGCTCGACATCGTCGCCGGCAACGGCGTGCAGGCGCGCACCGTCGTCATTGCCTCAGGCGCGCGCTATCGCCGTCCCGACATCGCCAATCTCTCCGACTTCGACAACGCCGGTGTCTCCTACTGGGCCTCGCCCATCGAAGCGAAACTCTGCGAAGGCGAAGAGGTAGCGCTGATCGGCGGCGGCAATTCGGCCGGGCAGGCGGTCGTCTTCCTCGCATCCAAAGTCAGGCGCCTGCATCTGATCGTGCGCGGCAAGGGCCTTGAAGCAAACATGTCGCGCTATCTGATCGACCGCATCAAGGCGTTGCCGAATGTCGAACTGCATACCGGCAGCGAAGTGGTGGCGCTCGACGGCGACCGCTCCACCGGGCTCACTGCCGTGACGTTCCGCGACCGCGCCAGCGGACAAACCCAGAGTTACCCGTTGCGCCATCTATTCCTGTTCATTGGCGCCGATCCTAACGCCGAGTGGCTCGCCGACTGCGTCGCCGTCGACGGCAAGGGCTTCGTCGTCACCGGCAACGGTTTCGCATCGGCGGCAGCCGGCCGCGCGCCGCTGCCGCTCGAGACCAGCATGCCCGGAGTGTTCGCCATCGGCGACGTGCGCGCGGCCTCGACCAAGCGCGTGGGCGCGGCGATCGGCGAGGGCGCCGCGGTGGTGGCGCAGATCCACCAGGCGCTGGCGGCGCAGGGCGCGGCCTAGCTTTTTGGCAAGACTGCCCAATTTTGGCGCAATATTTGCTTGCTTTGGGCCGTCAACAAATTCGCGGCACGACAAGGAGTTAGCGATGACAAGGGACGGCCTGACGGAGAAACTTCTCGACATCAAGCGCGAGAAGGGGTGGACCTGGAAATACATCTGCGGCGAGATCGGCGGCATGTCGCCGATCCTGGTGACGGGGGCGATCCTCGGGCAAATGAAACTGACCAAGCCGCAGGCGGCCAACGCCGCCAAGCTGTTCGGTCTTTCGAAGAGCGAGCAGACCTTGCTCAACGAGGTGCCGCTGCGCGGCACCGGCACGCCGATGCCGCCGACTGATCCGCTGATCTACCGCTTCTACGAACTGATCATGGTCAATGGCCCGGCGTTGAAGGCCTTGATCGAGGAAGAATTCGGCGACGGCATCATGTCGGCGATCGACTTCGACATGGACATCACGCGCAAGGCCGACCCCAAGGGCGACCGCGTCAGTCTCGGCATGACCGGAAAATTCCTGCCGTACAAATATTACGGCGCCACCGGCAATGCGCTGGCGGTAGGGTTGAAGGAGGATTGAGCGTCAGCGCCGCTTGCGCTTGCGCGGGGCCGAACCGGAATTTCGCAAGGGTGAATCCGCCAGCACCTGCGGGCCGATCTCGTCGATCGACTTGACGCCGGTGAGCGCCATGGCGACGTCGAGCTCCTTCTTCAGGATGTCGATCGTCTTGGCGACGCCGGCTTTGCCGAGCGCGCCGAGCCCATAGACGTAAGAGCGGCCGATCATGCAACTGCGCGCGCCGAGCGCGAGTGCGCGCAGAACGTCGGCGCCCGTGCGGATGCCGCTATCGAACATGATCTCGATGTTGGAGCCGATCGCGTCCGCGACTTTCGGCAGCATCGAGATCGACGACGGCGCGCCATCAAGCTGACGGCCACCGTGGTTCGATACGATGAGCGCGCTGGCGCCGGTCTTGGCGGCGCGTTTGGCGTCGTCGACGTCGAGAATACCCTTGATGATGAGTTTGCCCGGCCAAAGATCGCGCACCCATTCGATGTCTTTCCAGTTCAGGCGCGGGTCGAACTGATCGTTGGTCCATTGCGCCAGCGACTTGATCCCGTCCATCCCCTGCACATGGCCGGCGAGATTGCCGAATGTCTTGCGCTTGCCCTTGAGGACCGAGAGCGCCCAGGCTGGCTTGGTCGCGATGTCGAGCACGTTGGCCACGGTGATGCGCGGCGGCACGGTCATGCCGTTGCGCAGATCGCGATGGCGCTGGCCGAGCACTTGCAGATCGACGGTGAGGACCAGCGCGCTGCATTTTGCCTTGGTCGCGCGCTGGATCAGTTCCTTGATGAAGCCGCGGTCACGCATGACGTAAAGCTGGAACCAGAAAGGCTTCTTCACCGCCGCGGCCACGTCCTCGATCGAGCAGATCGACATCGTGGAGAGCGTGAAGGGAATGCCGGCCTCCTGCGCAGCCTGGGCGGCGAGAATTTCTCCGTTGCCGTGCTGCATCCCCAATAGCCCGATCGGCGCAAGCGACAGCGGTGCCGCCGCCGGTTCGCCGATGATCCTGGTGGAGATGTCGCGATTGTCGACATTCACCAGCACGCGCTGGCGCAACTTGATCGCTTCCAGGTCTGCGGTATTGGCGCGGAAAGTCTGCTCGTTATACGACCCGCTGTCGGCGTATTCGAAAAACGCGCGCGGCACCCGCCGGTGGGCGAGTTGCCGGAGGTCTTCAATGCTGGGCGTAATTTTCATGGATGGCCTTGCGGAGGGTCGGTCGCTGGAAAACCGGGTAGCACAAGGGCGGCCCTCGCGAAACCGCACCGGTCCCCACTTCCAGAAGGACAAATGCGCCCGCGGACGGCGGGGTTAACCGGCCCCGGTAATGATTACTCACAATTTTTGAGGTAAATTCATCGCATTGGCCCTATGATGTGCCCTTGCGGGTCAGGCTGCGGCCGTCCCGCCAAAAGCCGGCCGCTTCGGGCGAAACAGGCCATTCAGAGGGCTTCGAGGGGCATTCATGGTTCGTCACTATTTCGGCACCGACGGAATTCGTGGTCGGGCCAATCAGGTTATCACCCCCGAACTGGCGTTGCGGGTCGGCCAGGCCGCCGGTCTTGTTTTCAAGAACGGCGATCACCGCCATCGCGTCCTGATCGGCAAGGACACGCGGCTGTCCGGCTACATGATCGAAACTGCGCTGGTCGCCGGATTCACGTCGGTCGGCATGGACGTGCTGCTGACCGGCCCGATCCCGACGCCGGCGGTCGGCGTTTTGGCGCGTTCGATGCGCGCCGATCTCGGCGTGATGATCTCGGCCTCGCATAATCCGTTCGACGACAACGGCATCAAGCTGTTCGGCCCGGACGGCTATAAGCTGAGCGACGAGGTCGAAAGCAAAATCGAGACGCTGCTGGATTCGGATCTGAGCACGAAGCTCGCCAAGAGCGGGGATCTTGGCCGCGCCAAGCGTATCGACGGCGTGCAGGATCGCTACATCGAATTCGCCAAGCGCACGCTCCCCCGTGCCATGAACTTTGAAGGTCTGCGCGTGGTGCTCGATTGCGCCAACGGCGCGGCCTACAAAGTCGCGCCCGGTGCGCTCTGGGAATTGGGCGCCGACGTCATCTCCATCGGCGTCGAGCCCGACGGCATGAACATCAACAAGGACTGCGGCTCGACCGATCTTGCCGCCGTCACCCGCAAGGTGCGCGAGATGCGGGCCGATATCGGAATCGCGCTCGATGGCGACGCCGACCGCGTCATGATCGTGGACGAGCGCGGCCAGGTGGTGGACGGGGACCAGTTGCTGGCGGTGATCGCTGAGAGCTTCAAGAACGATAACCTGTTGCAACGCCCCGGTGTGGTTGCCACCGTGATGTCCAATCTCGGTCTTGAGCGCCATCTCGCTACGCTCGGGCTCGAGCTGGTCCGCACGCCAGTCGGCGACCGCTATGTGCTCGAGCACATGCGCGAGCACGGCTATAATGTCGGCGGCGAGCAGTCCGGCCACATAATCATGTCCGACTACACCACCACCGGCGACGGCTTTGTCGCCGCCTTGCAATTGCTCGCAGTGGTCAAGCGCAGCGGAAAGCCGGTGTCCGAGGTTTGCCACCGCTTCGAGCCGTTGCCGCAGGTGCTCAAGAACGTGCGCTATAAAAACGGCAAACCGCTGGAGAACGCCGTCGTGCGCTCCGCCATCGCCAGCGCCGAAAAGAAGCTCGGCCGTGGCGGCCGGCTGATCGTGCGCCCGTCCGGCACGGAACCGGTGATCCGGGTGATGGGCGAGGGCGACGACAAGGTTCTGGTCGAGGCGGCCGTCGACCACGTCATTGAGGCTTTGGCCCAGGTGGCCGCCTGACGGCCGACTTAAGCCATTCCAGTTGCAGCAAATTGTGGCGCAGCGCTGCCGGCATACCGGCGCAAATCGCGAAAAAACCTTACCGTTCAATAGTTTAGAATGTTTTTAAAGAGCGGAATTATTTTGACTCGGGCGTTGCAAGCCATTACCGAAATGCCGATCTGCGGCTGGGGAGCCGTGCGCCGAGAGGTTTAAGTCTTCGATGATCGTCTGTTCGTGCAATGTATTGAGCGACCATGAAGTGCGCAGCGCCGTCAATACGGAAGGCCCGCGCAGCGCCGCTCATGTCCATCGCTGCCTCGGTTGCAGCGCCCAATGCGGCCGCTGCCTGCATACCATCCGCAAGATCATGGACGAGGCGCTGATCGGCGCCGGCTGTCCATCCGGCTGCGCCTGTTCAGCGCACGCCCGCAATCCGTAAACGACTCCAAAGCGGCCACAACTGGGTTAGGATGGGCGCCAGTCCGGCGCTCAAGAGGAGTTGTTCATGAAGGGTGATGCCAAGGTCGTTGAGTTCCTCAACAAGGCGCTGCGGCACGAGTTGACGGCGGTCAATCAGTATTGGCTGCATTACCGCTTGCTGGAAAACTGGGGTTACAAGGACCTTGCCAAGCAGTGGCGCAAGGAATCGATCGAGGAAATGGAACACGCCGACAAGCTGGTCGAGCGCGTCATATTCCTCGACGGATTCCCCAATATGCAGGTGCTCGACCCGCTGCACATCGGCCAGAACGTCAAAGAAGTACTGGATTGCGACCTTGCCGCGGAAATGCACGCCCGCGCGCTCTATCAGGAAGCCGCCACCCACTGCCACGCGGCCAAGGACTATGTCAGTCGCGATCTGTTCGAGAAGCTGATGTCGGACGAGGAGCACCACATCGACTTCCTCGAAACCCAACTGGATCTGGTCGCCAAGCTCGGCGTCGAACTTTACGCCCAGCATCATATCGGCGAGATGGGCGAAGACGCGAGCGACTGAGCGGCCCGCCGCGAATCGCTTCGGCGCGCGACGCTCGCGCCACCGACGAGTTTTCAAACGTAAACGGATTCTTAATCGCAGTTCCGCGCGGGAGAAAACCCGCGCAATCGGCGTTGCGTCAGCGTGGAAACATTAAGCTGCGTGGTTAAAGAACAAGGTTAAGCGCCACTTAACGAATTGCTGCCATCGTCCCTCATCGTTTCGCCTTCGGGCGATCCCGCGAGTTCGACAAGGGACGATTCCATGGTCTGTACGCGTCTCGGAATTTCAGCGCTCGTCGCAGCCGCTGCGCTGACGGCAGGAACGGCGCGCGCCGCCGACTATTCCCAGCCGCTGCCGCCGCAGCAATACGTCATCCAGCAGCCGCCACCGGTCGAGGAATTCGCCTCGAACTGGTACCTGCGCGGCTTTGTCGGCGCGGGCATAAACGGAAAATACAGCCTCGACTATTTGCCGGCTCCGGCCAATGTCGGCAACGGCTTTGTCTTCCGGGAACATTCGATCGCTGACACCATGTTTATCGGCGGCGCGGTCGGTTACGAGTGGAACAACTGGCTACGCTTCGATTTCAGCGGTGAATATCGGGCGAAGTCACGTGTCTATGCCTTCGGCACCTACTCGCCGAACGGTCTCGACACCTACGAAGGCAACCTGAATTCCTGGGTTTTCCTCGCCAATACCTTTGTCGATCTCGGTACCTGGAATTGCTTCACGCCATTCGTCGGCTTCGGTGTCGGCGGCGCACGCGTGACCCTCGCCGACTTCTCCGACGTGAACCCGACCGGCGGTTATGGCTTCGGCCGTAATCCGACCAAGTGGAATTTCGCCTGGGCGCTGCACGCCGGCGTTGCCTACAACGTGTCGAAGAATCTCAAGGTCGAACTTGCCTATCGGTATCTCAATTACGGCTCGATCACCGACACGGTCGACTGTGCCGGCGGCTGCAATTCGGATTCGTTCAAGTTCGATCATCTCTATTCGCATGACATCATGCTGGGCTTGCGCTGGACCTGCTGCGAATCCGCGCCGGCGCCGCGCTACGTCTACACACCGCCACCGCCGGTCTATATGCCGCCGCTGCACAGCAAGGGCTAGCGCGCATGCATACGAGCCAGCGCGCCACCGGTTAACGGCGCGCAAACGTGGTGAAAATTTATGGTTAAGCGCCGCTTAACCTTCCTGCGGCATGGTCGCGTGAATGCGTAGTGAAGGAATTGGTGTCATGGGTCGGTTGAGGACGTTCGGTGTGGTCGCAGTGTTGGCGACGTTGGCGACTGCCGCCGCCGCAGCCGACATGCCGGGAGCGTCGCCGCCGCCTCCTCTGCAATGGCACCCGCCCGCACTCCTCCATCTCGACACCGGTTGGTACCTGCGCGGCGATCTCGGCTACAGCATCGGCACGATCGGCAGCGCGGACGCTGCAGCCGGCTTCACCAATCCGACCGGCAACAAACTCGGCAGCGGACTTTCCGGTGGCGGCGGCGTCGGCATCAAAAGCAATTGGCTGCGCACCGACTTCACAATCGATTCCATGGCGCCGCTGAAATACAACGGCACGATCGCGGCGCCGAATGACGTCACCGCCAAGATCTCGGCAATCAGCGCGCTGCTCAACGGTTATCTCGATCTCGGCACCTGGTATCACGTGACGCCCTATATCGGCGCCGGCGTCGGCACCGCGTACATGCACGTCACGGATTATTCCAGCGCGCTTGCGCCGCCATTCTCGGGCGGTTCGCATGGTCAATGGAATTTCGCATGGGCCGGCATGCTCGGCGCGGCCTATGCGGTCGCGCCGAACACGATGATCGATGTCGGTTATCGCTACATCAACTACGGCGATGTGGCGACCGCCAGCGACAGTTTCGGCGCCATGAATTTCAAGAATATTGCCGCGCATGAAGTGCATGTCGGCGTGCGCTGGAGTTTCGATGACCTGGCGCAGCGATAGCATGGCCGCCAATGGCGCCGGCGCCCGCCGGGCGTCCCCGGCAGCCGCTTGCATGGCGGCATGGCTTGTCGTTTTGCTGGCGACAATCGGCGCCGCCAAGGCCGACGAATTCAACGACAACATGCTGCGCGGCTCGTTTGAGCCGCGTATCGCGCCGCCGTCCTATGCGCGGTGGAGCGGCGTGTATTTCGGCGGCCAGCTCGGCATGTCATCCGCAACAGTCAATTACAGTCAAAGTACGAGCGGCCTCAGCGACTACATCCTGCGCAACAGCGTCATGCAAGACGACGTTTCCAACATGCAGACCATGGGAAACGACACGCGCACGCATACCAACTTCGGCGGTTTCGTCGGCTACAATTTCGAACTCACCGATGGAATCGTGCTGGGCGGTGAACTGAACTATTCCAAAGTCGGACTACGGTCGAGCGTGCAAGACAGCCTCACGCGCATCATTCCAAACGACGAGGGCGCGCCAACGGGGCATCATTATTACTACACCACGACGGTGACGGGCCAAGCCTCGATGAATTTGAAAGATGTTGTTTCGCTACGCGCGCGTGCTGCTTATGAAATCGGACAATTCCTGCCGTATGCTTTTGCCGGCCTCGCGGTCGGCCGCGCCGACTACCTCCGGCAGGTAACGGTGAACTATACGACTGCGGACGTACCCGACGCCGGTTTCACGGCCGCTCCGCCGCCGAATTTCGGTCCCGTCTCGAATACCGACGCGGGCGCGAATGCAATCGCTTATGGCTCGGCCGTCGGTCTGGGTTTCGATGTCAGTCTCTTGCCGAATGTCTTCCTGCGGGCGGAGTGGGAATACATCTATTTTGTGCCCCTCCACCAAATCCAGATGAGCCTGAACACCGGCCGCGTCGGCATCGGTTTCAAGTTCTGACCGGGCCGCCGCTAATCTTTTGAGTTGACCGCGGGCGGTCATTCGCCTATCTGCGCCAGTGGGACACCCCTCCCCAACGAGGGGCGCCTATCTGGAAGGATAGACTATGACCGATGTGAAGCCCGGCGTGCGGCCGGTCATCCCGCACTTTTCGTCCGGCCCCTGCGCCAAGCGCCCGGGCTGGAGCCTGCAAGCCCTCACCGACGCGGTTCTTGCGCGCTCGCACCGATCCAAGATCGGCAAGGCGAAGCTCAAACGCGCGATCGACCTTACGCGCGAAGTGCTGGAAGTGCCGGCCGATTATCGGATCGGCATCGTGCCGGCATCCGATACAGGCGCCGTTGAGCTTGCGCTGTGGTCGCTGCTCGGCGCCAGGCCGGTGACGATGCTGGCGTGGGAAAGTTTCGGTGAAGGCTGGATCACCGACGTCGAGAAACAATTGAAGCTCAAGGACGTTGCCGTTCTCAAGGTGCCGTATGGCGATCTGCCCGATCTGTCGAAAGTCGATTTCGATACCGACGTGGTGTTCACCTGGAACGGCACCACCTCCGGTGTGCGCGTTCCCAACGGCGACTGGATCGCCGCCGGCCGCAAGGGTCTGACGATCTGCGACGCCACGTCGGCCGCGTTCGCGCAGGGGCTCGATTTCCAGAAGCTCGATGTCGTCACGTTCTCCTGGCAGAAGGCGCTGGGCGGGGAGGGCGCGCACGGCATGTTGATCCTCTCGCCGCGCGCGGTCGAACGGCTGGAAAGTTACAAGCCAGCCTGGCCGCTGCCGAAGATCTTCCGCATCACCAAGGGCGGCAAGCTCAACGAGGGCATCTTCGCGGGCGAGACGCTCAACACACCGTCAATGCTGTGTGTCGAGGACTATCTCGATACGCTGCAATGGGCGAAGGCGATCGGCGGGCTGAAGGCGTTGCGCGCCCGCGCCGACTCCAACGCCAAAACGATCGCCGAATGGATTGCCCGCACGCCCTGGATCGAAAACCTGTCCAACGATCCAGCCACGGCGTCGAACACGTCGGTCTGCCTGCGTCTGGTTGATCCGGCTGTCACGCGACTGCCGCTTGATGCACAGCTCGCTTTCGTCAAGAGGATGGAAGCAATGCTGGAAAAGGAAGATGTCGCCTACGACATCGCCAACCACCGCGACGCGCCGGCGAGCCTGCGCATCTGGTGCGGTTGTACGGTCGAGCGCGCCGACGTGGAAGCGCTCACGCCGTGGCTCGATTGGGCTTTCGCCCAGTGTAAAGCCGCGCTGCCGAAGGCGGCCTGACTCATGCCGAAAGTTCTTATTTCCGACGGCCTGTCGCCCGCCGCGGTCCAGATCTTCAAGGATCGCGGCATCGAGGTCGATTTTCAGCCCGCGCTCGGCAAGGACAAGGAGAAGCTTGCCGCCGTGATCGGCAGTTTCGACGGCCTCGCCATTCGTTCGGCGACCAAGGTATCCGCGAAGATATTGGAGCAGGCGAAAAACCTGAAGGTGATCGGCCGCGCCGGCATCGGCGTCGACAATGTCGACGTTCCGGCGGCGACCGCGCGCGGCATCATCGTGATGAACACGCCGTTCGGCAATTCCATCACCACCGCCGAGCATGCCATTTCGCTCATGCTTGCGCTGGCGCGCCAGATTCCGGAGGCTGACACGTCGACGCGCGCCGGCAAGTGGGAAAAGAACAAGTTTATGGGCGTCGAGATTTTCGGCAAGACGCTCGGCGTGATCGGTTGCGGCAACATCGGTGCGATCGTCGCCGATCGTGCGATTGGCTTGAAGATGAAGGTGGTTGCTTACGATCCGTTCCTGTCGGAAGAGCGCGCGCGCGATATCGGCGTCGAGAAAGTCGAGCTCGACGACTTGTTCAAGCGCTCCGATTTCATCACGCTGCACACGCCGCTGACCGACAAGACCCGCAACATCATCGACGCCGCGGCAATCGGAAAAATGCGAAAGGGCGTGCGCATCATAAACTGCGCGCGCGGCGGCCTGGTGGACGAGCCGGCTCTGGTCGAAGCGCTCAAGTCGGGTCAGGTCGCGGGTGCAGCCTTCGATGTGTTTGTCGAGGAGCCGGCGACCAACAGCCCGCTGTTCAGCCTGCCCAACGTCGTTTGCACGCCGCATCTTGGCGCCGCGACCTCCGAAGCGCAGGAAAACGTCGCGCTCCAGGTGGCGGAGCAGATGTCGGATTATCTGCAGCGCGGCGCCATCTCCAACGCGATCAACTTTCCCTCGATTACGGCCGAAGAAGCACCCAAGCTCAGACCATTCATCGCGCTGGCCGAGAAGCTCGGCTCGTTCGCCGGCCAGTTGACCGAGACCGGAATCCAGAAAGTCCAGATTTCCTATGAGGGCGCGGTGGCGCAGATGAACACCCGCGCGCTCACCTCGGCGGCGGTTGCTGGACTACTGCGGCCGATGCTGCAAGACATCAATGTGGTCTCCGCGCCGGTCGTCGCCAAGGAACGCGGCATCGTGGTCGAGGAAGTCACGCGTGAAATGGCCGGCGACTTCGAAAGTCTGATCACGGTGACGGTGGAGACCGACCAGCAGCGGCGCTGGGTTTCCGGCACCGTGTTCGCCGACGGCCGCCCGCGCATCGTCAATATCAAGGGCATTCGCATGGACGCCGAATTCGGCTCCTCGATGATCTACATCACCAATCTCGACAAGCCGGGTTTCATCGGGCGCTTCTCCTCGGTCTTGGGCGAAGCCGGCATCAACATCGCCACCTTCCATGTCGGCCGCGAGGCGCCCGGCGGCAACGCTGTCGCGCTCATCGAGATCGACGGTGAGTTGCCCGGCGACGTGCTCGCACAAGTGCGTGCGCTGCCGCAGGTGCAGCAGGCCAAGCCGCTGCACTTCTGAATAAACCGATGTAATATCAATTTATTGAGGGCGCGGCCGAAGCCCCCGGGACACTTCGGCGTCTTGCTTCGGGCGTCTGCATCCTCTATCCGAGAGTGGACCTGCCCGGCATCGCCCGGCGCCAGTGTCCAGAGCGCTGGCGCAGGGATGCAAGTTCGATGGCGAATGTCGTAGTGGTCGGGTCGCAGTGGGGCGACGAAGGCAAGGGCAAGATCGTCGACTGGCTGTCCGAGCAGGCCGACATCGTCGTCCGCTTCCAGGGCGGCCACAACGCCGGCCACACGTTGGTGATCGACGGCAAAACCTACAAGCTGTCGCTGCTGCCGTCCGGCGTGGTCCGTGAGGGCAAGCTCTCCATCATTGGAAACGGCGTGGTGGTCGATCCGCAGGCGCTCCTCGACGAGATCGCCACGCTGAAGAAGCAAGGCGTGACGGTGACGCCGGAAAACCTGCGCATCGCCGAGAACGCACCGCTCATCCTGCCGCTGCATCGCGAACTCGAAGCGGTCCGCGAGGCCGACGGCGCGGCATCGCGCATCGGCACCACCAAGCGCGGCATTGGGCCAGCCTACGAGGACAAGGTCGGCCGCCGCGCTATTCGCTTCATGGACCTGGCCGACCTCCCTGCGCTGGCGCCGAAGATCGAGCGCCTGCTCGCCCATCACAATGCGCTGCGCCGCGGCCTCGATCTCAAGCCGGTCGACGGCAAGAACCTGTATAACGAACTGGCGGCGATCGCCCCCAAGGTGCTGCCCTTCATGGACACGGTGTGGTCGTTGCTCGACGCCAAGCGGCGCGAGGGCAAGCGCATCCTGTTCGAAGGGGCGCAAGGTGCGCTGCTCGACATCGATCACGGCACCTATCCGTTCGTGACGTCGTCGAACACCGTCGCAGGGCAGGCGGCGACCGGGTCCGGTCTTGGATCGAACGCCATCGACTACGTGCTCGGCATCACCAAGGCCTACACCACGCGGGTGGGCGAGGGGCCCTTTCCAACCGAGCAGAAGAATGATGTCGGCCGCACGCTGGGCGAGCGTGGCCGAGAATTCGGCACCGTCACGGGCCGCGCCCGCCGCTGCGGCTGGTTCGATGCCGTGCTGGTGCGCCAAACCGTGCGCACCTGCGGCATCGATGGCCTTGCCCTCACGAAACTCGATATTCTCGATGGTTTCGACGAGATCAAGGTGTGCACCGGCTACCGGCTCGACGGCCGCACGATCGACTATCTGCCCGGCGGCGAGCGCGCACAGGCGGGCGTCGAGCCAATCTACGAAACCATCGACGGTTGGAAAGAGCCTACCGCGCGGGCGCGTTCATGGGCACAATTGCCGGCGCAGGCCATCAAATACGTGCGCCGCGTCGAGGAATTGGTCGGATGCCCGGTCGCCTTGCTGTCCACCAGCCCGGAGCGCGAGGACACCATCCTGATGAAGAATCCGTTCGAGACATGAAAACTGAAAAAAGAAAAAATGGAAAACATGCAGGATCATGGGCAAGATCGCAGGCAAGATCACGAGCATGATCCGAGAAGGGGCTGCAAGCTTCGGATATCACGCCCAGGCAGAATGAGATCGAATGGCTGACTATTTCCCCTTGATCGCCCGCGCCGTCGCCGGTCTCGACAAGAACACCGGCGAGAATCGGCGTGTGCTGTACGACCGCGCGCGCAGCGCCCTGGTCAATCAGCTGCGCGGGGTCGAGCCGCCCCTGAATGAACCTGACATCACACGCGAGCGGCTGGCGTTGGAGGAGGCGATCCGCCGTGTCGAGGCCGACGCCGCCAGGCAGTCGTGGCCGGATGCCGCCGATTTAGGCGTCGGTCCACCCTCGATCGCCGATCAAGGCATGCACGGCTTCCGCGACAGCGTGGCAGAAGCCGACGGTCTAGGCGGCGCCGCGGCCGAGGCCACGCGCGCGGCGCGCGACGTCTACGATGCTGTGCCCGGCGATCATCCACGGCACCCGTTGGAGGGCGACCGCGATAATGGTCCCCCATATTTCGAGCCGCCGGGTGCTGAGGCGCGATCCGGTACGCCGTCGCAGGAATTTCCGGACGAGCGCATGGACGAGCCCGGCCACGGGCGGAGTGCGCCGCCGCCGCAACATTTCAGCGCCGAGGAAACCTACGCGCGTCCGGCACGCTCCTATGGCGGTATCGTCAAGTTGGCTCTTTTGCTGCTGGTGCTTGGTGGACTTGCCGGTGGCGCCTATTGGGAGCGCAACGCGATCACCAGGATGGTGGTGAGTTTGCGCAGTTCGCCCGCGTCCACTCATCAACAGGCGGCGGCGCCCGCCGGTCAGCCCAAAATCACCGACCGCGTCGGGCCGAGCAACGGCGGAGCCAATCCCGCCACGGCGCCTGCGGCCGCGGTTGCGCAAAAGGTTGTGCTGTTCGATGAGGATCCCGGCGATCCGAAAGGCAAGCGCTATGTAGGGTCGGCGCTTTGGCGCACCGAGACCGTATCGCCCGGTTCGGGGCTTGCACCCGAACTTGCGGTGCGTGCCGACGTGGAAATCCCCGAACGGCACGTGCGCCTGACGTGGTCGTTGCGGCGTAATTCCGACAAGGCGCTGCCGGCGAGCCACACGATTGAAATCATCTTCACGCTACCCTCGGATTTCCCCGACGGCGGCATTGCCAACGTGCCCGGCGTGCTGATGAAGTCGAACGAACAGGCGCGTGGCGTGCCGCTCGCTGGCTTGGCGGTGAAGGTCACCAACGGTTATTTCCTGATCGGTCTGTCGGCCGTCGATGTGGACGTTCAGCGCAATATCCAGATGTTGAAAAACGAAAATTGGCTCGATATCCCGATCGTCTATACGAACGGCAAGCGCGGAATTCTGGAGATCGAAAAGGGCACGCCCGGCGCTCGCGTCTTCGAGGAAGCGTTCCGGGCGTGGGGCGAATAGCCCGAACAACGAGAATGTCAGATACAAAAATGGCCGGGACGCGCCCGGCCATTTTAATTTCTCAATTCGCTTTATGCCGATTTCAGTGCAGCGTCGCGCTGGCCGATTCTTTCGGCTGCTCCATGGCGGAGATGCGATTCTTGACGGCCTTCTGCACCTTCTCGAAGGCGCGCACCTCGATCTGCCGTACGCGCTCGCGCGAAACGCCGAACTCGGTGGCGAGATCCTCAAGCGTGACCGGGTCGTCCGCCAGACGGCGAGCCTCGAAGATGCGCCGCTCGCGCTCGTTGAGCACATCGAGCGCGCCGATCAGCGCCTGATGACGATTATCGCTTTCCTCATGCTCGGCCAGAATGCGCTCCTGGCTGGGCGCCTCGCTTACCAGCCAATCCTGCCACTCGCCGCTGTCGCCTTCCTCGCGGATCGGCGCATTGAGTGAGGCATCGCCACCCAAGCGGCGGTTCATGTCCACGACGTCCTGCTCGGTAACGCCCAGGCGCTTGGCAATCAGCTTGACCTGATCGGGGCGCATGTCGCCTTCTTCGAGCGCGGAAATCTTGCTCTTGGCCTTGCGTAGATTGAAGAAGAGCTTTTTCTGGTTTGCCGTGGTGCCCATTTTCACAAGCGACCATGAGCGCAGGATGTATTCCTGGATCGCGGCTTTGATCCACCACATGGCGTAAGTGGCGAGCCGGAAGCCCTTCTCGGGTTCGAAGCGTTTGACCGCCTGCATCAAGCCAACGTTGCCTTCGGAGACAACTTCCGAAATCGGCAGGCCGTAGCCGCGATAGCCCATGGCGATCTTGGCGACCAGGCGCAGATGGCTGGTGACGAGCTTGTGCGCGGCGTCACGATCGCCGTGCTCGCGCCAGCTGCGCGCCAGCATGTATTCTTCCTGCGGTTCCAGCATCGGGAACCGGCGGATTTCATCCAGGTAGTGAGAAAGGCCGGATTCGGCCTTGAGTGCCGGCATTGCGGCTGAACGGGCCATGATAGCGCCCTCCTTAAATGTTGCCCCCGATCTTTCATCGGCAGGCGATTGTCGCCGTCGCTCCCCGAGCCGACGGCGCGATCGGATTTTGCGACCGCGAAAGACTGATCGCAGGTGCAGCATAGCGGACTGGGCACACGAAAGAAAGTGTCCGGCCGTCACGTCAGCGTGACGCAGCCATGCCCGAGGACATGTAGCCAAGCAATTGATCCGGTTGGTCTATTCGTCTCGCTCGGTTGCCTTAATCACGCCCTTGCGTCACCAAGGCATCACGTCAACGACGCAAAACGCCCGGTAGTTCCTTTTGGAACTCCAGGTGGTCTCCAGATTCGCGGTGTTTGGTCGTCGATAGTTCCCAAATGGGGACTGCGAGCCGCTTTGCCAAGGGCCGGCCGGGGCCACTAACTCCCCGCTATTGGCTCGATTCGCCGAGAGCATCGTGCAGGCGGCGTATGTCGTCGGGCAACTCCGAACGAAATTCGAGCCTTTTCCCGCTGTCCGGATGATCGAAACCCAACCGATAGGCGTGCAGCGCCTGGCGCCCGAGATCGTCCAGCGCAGCGCGCGCCGCCGGCGGCAGCCTGCTGGCTTTGGTCTTGAATCCGGTCGCGTAGGTCGCATCGCCGATGATGGGGTGGCCGATATGCGCCAGATGGACACGAATCTGGTGGGTGCGTCCGGTATCGAGGGTACAGGCGAGCAGGCTGGCAATTGGCTTGCCGTCTTGTTGAGTGGAGTCCTGGCCGGCAAAACGCTTCAGCACGTGCCAATGCGTGACGGCGTGACGGCCGTCGGCACGCACGGCCCGCTTGTCGCGCGCGTGCGGGTGGCGGTCGAGCGGCGCGTCGACGGTGCCTTTCGGACGGGAGGGCGCGCCCCAGACCAGCGCGAGATAGCCGCGTTCGATTCCACTTTCCGACTTGTCGGCGAATTGTGCGGAGAGCGCGCGGTGCGCGCGGTCGGTCTTGGCCACCACCATCAGGCCGCTGGTGTCCTTGTCGAGCCGGTGCACGATGCCGGGCCGCTTGACGCCACCGATGCCGGAGAGGCTGTCGCCGCAATGCGCAATCAGCGCGTTGACCAGCGTGCCGGTCGCGTGGCCGGCCGCGGGATGCACGACCAACCCCTTGGGTTTGTCGATCACAATCAGCGCGGCATCCTCGTAGACGATATTGAGCGGGATCGCCTCGCCGGCGGGTTCGGGGGCCTCGGCTGGCGGCAAACTGACCGTAATCGTCTCGCCGGAATTGACGCCGGTTGCTGGATCGCGGATCGTACGCCGCTCGACCGTTACCTGGCCGGCGACGATCAGCGCCTTCAGGCGCGACCGCGAGAGCGACGGAATCCGCGCAGCCAGCACGCGGTCGAGGCGCGTGCCGGCCTCCTCGGCGGCGATTGTCACAGTCTCCGTGGCATTACTCGGCATGGGTATCGACGATGTCCGACGAAAGATCTCTCACTCCGGAAGCGGACGCAGCAATTCGCCGTGTCCGGCGGTTGATGCTGATTGCAAGCGCGACGACCTTTATCGCGCTCGCCTTCGTGCTTGGAGTCATCGGCTATCGCGTTTTCAGGACCGAGGGAAGGGCGCCGGACTTCGCCGACGTCACTGCCAGCCTGCCGAAAGACGCCAAAGTGCTTTCGACCGTGGTCGGCAGCGACCATCTCGTTATCACCATCGAGGTCGGCGGCGCGATCGAAGTGCTCACCTTCGATCCCGACACGCTCAAGCCGCTGGGGCGGTTGCGGCTTAAAGCCCCCTGATCTTGTCCAGGACCGGCAGCAGATAGCCGACGAATTTTTCAGGGTCCTCGCTCATCGGGAAGTGGCCGAGCCCCTTCATGATCGTCGCCGGCGCGCCGGTGCGTTTGGCAATGTCGAGCGTGCCCTCCGCCGTGCAGGAATAATCATATTCGCCGGTGAGCAGATAAAGCGGACATTTCTTGATGTCGATCTCATCGACGCGATGACGAATGTCGCCGTCGATCATGTAGAAGTGCAGGTCGCCCTTGAACACGCCCGGACCGCTCTGCATGTAGTGCCACAGTGTTTCCCATCGCCCCTCGCTCGGCGCCGTCGGCGCGACAAGTCCCGAGACGACGCCAGCGCAGACCATGCCGCCATGCACGTCCGGCCGGTTGAGCCAGGAGAGATCGTAATAAGGCTCCGTGTGCGCGGCCGATTCCAGTCCGATCAAGGCGCGGAAACGGTCCGGGTGTTCATGCGCAAGGTGCAGCACGATGCGCCCGCCGATCGAGCAGCCCATCGCGACCGGTCTCTCAAGGCCGAGTGCATCGGCAACCTCGACGACCATGCGCACATAGTCGCGCGAACCGAGCTCGTATTCGGTGTCTTGCCAGCCGGCGGGTGGCGAGGACTTGCCGTGCCAAGGCATGTCGAAGGCGATGACACGGAAGTTGGACGTGACGCGCGCATCGTTCATCACGCCGCGATACTGCCGCGCGTCGGAGCCGGCGGTGTGCAGGCAGAGCAGGGGAATGCCGCTGCCTGCCTCCTCGACATAGAGCCGATGCGGCTTGCCGAGCAGATCGAGATGCAAATAGCGCCCGGTAATCGGTTCGAAATGCGGGCTCATCGCGCACCTGCCTTTGACGTCTTTTGGCGCGGGCTGGCGATCACGTCCTTGAAATAGAGAAGGTTCGACATGAACGGATGCAGGTCGCCCTCGACGCGCATCAACTTCTGCTTGACCAGAGCGAAGACGTCTGTGAAGCCGGGCGGCGGGAGCGGTTGCCAGAATTTCTCCCAGACATCGCGCGTGGCGCGCAGCGCAAAGCTGTAGTCCGGCGTGATGAACGGACCGGGCGCGACGTTGACGATCCGTCCGTCCTGCACGCGGAACAACGTGTCTGCTTCACCGATTGCGATCAGGAATGTGGTGTTCACGAAGCGGCCGCGCCGCACCAGAGCGGTGTCAGCGTTCACAAGACTGGCGATGACATCGAGCATGGACGGGACTCCGGCGCGGGACAGCAAAAAGAGACGCCTCGGTAGGTTGGAATGCCATTGCGAGGTCCGCAAGCGGCTACCCGCGGAAGGCGCGCTTGCGCGGCCGCCGGATCGAGGCTATCCCGTTTGCCGCTTGTCCTGCGCTCCCTTCGTCTAGCGGCCCAGGACGTCGCCCTCTCACGGCGAAAACAGGGGTTCGAGTCCCCTAGGGAGCGCCACTAAAATCTCAGCCGATGCAATTTCGACCGGTCCCAATCTTCAAGCCCCCGCCGTTGGCGGGCCATGCCGGTCATCATGCCGCCCGGATAGCCGCAAAGTTACCGGAACCGAAAAGATTCCCCATGCGTTTGATCTTTCGTGCCTACGCAATCTGGACACGATTGGGATGTCGTATAGTTTCGGATGAAATATCGAATCGGTCTTGTGACGCGGTGGAAAATCGCGAGGAGGTATCGAACGTGAGCCGGCTTCTTCAATCGGCCGCTATTTGTGCGGCATTCGTTGCGCTCATCGCATTGCCGGTGGCGGCGCAGCAGCGCCGGGACGATTATCAGGGCACGGAAGAGCAGCAGAGAGCCTGCCGCCCCAATGTCTTCCGGTTTTGCGCCAGCGAAATTCCGGACGAACGCAGGATCACCGCCTGTCTTCGGCGCAATATTGCGCGTCTCACACCGGATTGCGCGGCGGTCTTCGCGGACGAACAGCCGCGCCGACGTCGTCGCTAGGCGCTGTGCGCCCGGGTGCCGAATGGTCGCGCGGCGCTAAAGGCCGTGAGACTTGAGGGCGCGGTCGCAAGGCTTGCTCAACCGCGAACGATGGTCCTGCAAACAGGTGAGAAACGCACCGCTGCCTTCACCGGCCTTGACGTGGCGGCAAAATCTGCGGACGTCCCGGCGGCACGCCGAGTTATCATCCGGGGCGCCATTTTCCGTCGCCGCGGCGTTGGATTTTGTGTGGCTACGCGCCAAGGCGGGTGCGGATGCGGTGACAAGCACGCCGGCAACCGCAATCGCCGTAACTGCAAAGACGATTCTGTTGAACATTTCTTGTCTCTCCCAAGCGAAATTCATTGGAGCCGTAGCGAACCGGCACGAAGCAGAGGCGTTTTAAGGAAGCCCGGCCCAAGACGACAGCAATCGAACGATAGCGATCTATGCATATACAAGGCCGGCTTTCCCGCGGCAAACCGGCGGCGATTCAGGGTCGGAGATCTGCCATGAGAGGCTTGCCATGAGAGTGCGATGGGCTGCATCGGTGCTGGCGTGCTTTTCTGTCTTTGCCGTCATGGCGGTATCCGGACACGCCGCCCCGGCGCAAATGCCGACGGCGGCCGGCCTGTGGCAGCAGGTCGACGAGCGCGGCGGCAAGAGCCTGGGCTGGTTTCTCATCTATGTGAATGACCAGGGGCTCTACGAGGGCGCCATCGCCAAAATGTTCATAGCGCCCGGCGAGAACCAGAACCCGATCTGCGCGCATTGCCAAGGCGAGCAGAAGGGTCGGCCGTCACTCGGTCTCACCATCATCAAGAATATGCAGCGCAACGGGCTGCGATACGAGAACGGCAGCATCCTCGATCCGCGTGACGGCGATATCTACAGCGCACGAATGGAATTAAGCCCGAACGGGCGCGACCTTACGGTGCGCGGCTTTCTCGGCATCGACCTGTTCGGCCGCAATCAGATTTGGCACCGCTTGCCGGATTCCGCTTTGGCCAGCGTCGATCGCTCGATTATCGCCGCGCACGCCCGCGCTTTGTTGCCCTTGGCCGGGCAACCGCGGCCGTCTTCTTCGCATAGCCAACCGCGCGGCCCCCAGACACGCGGCCCGCAGGTACGCTAGGACGCGCGGGCACTTCTTCTTCCCGCGGCTTTCCCATCAGCACCGGCTGGAACAGCACTGCTGCACCGAGCGTGCAGAGCAACGACACCGCGAGCAGCCGGCCCATGCTGGCCGTGCCAGGATGACTTGAAAACCACAGACTGCCGAACGCCGTCGCTGTCGCCAGCGCGCTGAAGGTGACGGCGCGCGTCAACGGCGATTGCAGCAGGTTCGTCTGGCCCGCGCGCCACGCCATGATGTAGTAGATCTTGAACGCGACGCCGACTCCGAGCAGCAGCGGAAGTGCGATGATGTTGGCGAAGTTGAGCGGCATGTCGAACAGCGCGCACAGCTCAAGCGTGACGACGCCGGCGAGCGCCAATGGCCCCAATGTCAGCAGCACGTCGCTGATGCGGCCGAGGCTGATCCAAAGGAGGATGGCGATCGAGAGCAAGGCCCAGCCGCCTGCCTGCAGGAAGGCGTTGATGATGGTGTGGGCCGATTCCAGGATAGCGACCGGCCCGCCGGTGGCCTCCGGCGCAACCGCCAGCACCGCGCGGGTGAAACCTTCAAGCGCTTTGTCGCTGTTGACGTCGCCCTTCGGCGAAACCGCCACGCGTGCGTGTCCGTCGGGCGTGATCCACTGCTCAATGAGTTCCTTGGGCAGCGTCTTCACGGTAACCGGGTGGGCCTGCAGCATAGTCTCCAGGCGCAGCAGTGCAATTTTCAACGGCGGAATGAAAACGTCGGTCGCCTGTTGGCGCAGCGCGGCGCTGCCATTGGCGAGTTTGGTGAGATCGCCGGCCAGACGGCGCGCGGCGATTGCGCCGGCGCCGGATTGGCCTTCGGCGATTTCCGTCAGCCGCCCGGCCTCGTCGTTCAGCGCGTCGACATTGTCCGCATCGGTCGGGGCAGGCTGGGCGTCATTCGGGTGAAGCGCCGATTTGAGCCTGGCGGCGGCCTTGGCGACCAGCGCAAGTTTTTCCGGCTGGTGATCGGGCACCAGCGAGGCCAGCGTGGCGACCTGGGACACCTGCGGGACGGCCTTGAGGCGGGCTGCCGTCTGCTCGGCCTTCGCCAGCGAAGGCTCCAGCATTTCGATCGAGTTGACGTTGGCTTTCGGGTCTTTGCTCAGTTCGAGATAGGTCGCAACCGATTCAACCTTGGGGCTGCGCAGATGCATCGGGTTGAAGTCGAAACGAAGCCAGTACAACGACGGCAGGCCGGCAATGACGACGATCGCCGTGATTGCGATGATCGGAATGCGCTTACGCTCCATGAACCGGTCGAGCGGCGCCAGCGCGGAAAAGCCAAGCGGCACCGTTTCGGCCGGCGGCCTTAACAGCATGAGCAAGGCTGGCAGCAAGGTGATGCTGGTGAAGAAGGCGATCAGCATGCCGACGCCGGCAATCAGACCGAGCTCGGAAACGCCGCGGTAGTCGGTCGGCAGGAATGAAAAGAAACCGGCCGCCACTGCCGCGGCAGCAAGCGTCAACGGCGCGCCGACATGCTTGCCGGCCGCCAGCAGCGAGGTGCGCAGATCGCCCAATATGTGTCGCTCTTCACGATACCGCACGGTGAATTGAATGCCGAAATCGACGCCGAGGCCGACGAATAGCACGGCGAAGTAAACCGAGATCAGATTGAGCGTGCTCACCATCAACATGCCGGCCGCTGCGGTCAGCGCGAGACCGACGAACATGTTGACGTAGACGGCGAGAATGAGCTTGGCCGAGCGCAGCGCCCACCACAAAATGAGCAGCACGATAAAGACAGTGAGGCCTTCGTTCAGGAATATGTTTTCCTTGATCGTTCCGAACTCTTCATCGGTCAGCGCCACCGGGCCGGTTAGCCGCACGGTCGCCTGGTATTTCGACGCGAGCTGCAAGTCTTGCGCGGTCTGCCTCACGGCTGCAGTGGCGAGGTGCCCCGGTTCGAGCGCGGCATAATCGAGGATAGGACGCAGATCGATGAAGCGGCGGAGTTCGTTCGGCTCGGCCGGCCGGCCTTGCGCGAGTGCCTGCCACGAAAAACTCGCCGGACGGCCGCCCAGGATGTCCTCAACCGTAGTCGCCGCAGTATTCAAGGGGTAGGCGAGCGCGTCGAGCTTCAGCTTGCCCGATTGCACGCCAATGATGGTGTCGGAGAGTCCATCGGTCAGGCCGCGAAGGCTTGGGTCGGCTGAGAGATCGTGGATGAGGGGCGCAGCCCCCATGAGTTGGTCGGTGGTACGCGTCAGATCAGGCTGGCTCTGGAACAGGAGCCCCTCGCGCTCGAAATAGTCCTGGCCGGCGGGTCGCAGCTCGACCGACTCGAATCGGTCGGTCCGCTTGGACAAGGCCCCGGCCAGCGCATTGGTGGCCTGTTTGGCCAGCTCCGACGTCGGCGCGTTCACCACAGCCAGTAACAAATTGTAACGGGGAAATGCTTTCGAGAACTCCGCTTCCTTCTTTCTCCATGATAAATCAGGGGAAATCAGGGAATTAATGTTGGTTGTGATGGAAAAGTGACTTGCTGCGAACACAATTGATGCAAATGTGATGAGCACCGATATACCGGCCACGATCCATGCGCGACGAATCGAGTAGTCAATCGTTCTAAGTACTAACCGTGCCAGCATGAGTGGATTACCAATCTTTTGTGCGTCTGCTATGTTGGGAGTTGCCGGGGGACGTTAAATTGGCCCAGCGGGTCTTATTAGGATTTCGTGCCACATGCTTGAAAACATTCGCATACCTGCGGATTTGCGCCGCGCCGACGAATCAGACTTGCAGCAAATTGCGGACGAATTACGCACCGAAACCATCCGGACGGTGTCGGAAACAGGCGGCCATTTAGGTGCGGGATTAGGGGTCGTCGAGCTCACAGTCGCGTTGCACTACGTGTTCGATACGCCCCGGGACAAAATCATATGGGATGTGGGTCACCAGACCTATCCGCACAAGATTCTCACGGGAAGACGTGATCGAATCCGCACCTTACGTCAAGGCGGCGGCTTGTCCGGGTTTACCAAACGCGCCGAAAGTCCTTATGACGCCTTTGGCGCAGCCCATTCATCGACCTCGATCTCGGCCGGTCTCGGCATGGCCGTGGCGCGCGATTTGAAGGGCGAAAGTCACAACGTCGTATGCGTTATTGGCGACGGTGCCATGTCGGCAGGCATGGCCTACGAGGCCATGAATAATGCCGGCGCCATGGATTCGCGCCTGATCGTTATTCTTAACGACAACGATATGTCGATTGCGCCGCCGGTCGGCGCCATGTCGGCGTATCTGGCGCGGCTTTATTCCGGGCGGACCTACCGCACGATGCGCGAGATCGGCAAACAGCTTGCCCGTCGCCTGCCGAAATTCTTCGCGACGAAGGCGATGCGGGTCGAGGAATTCACCCGCGGCTTCATGGCCGGCGGCACGTTGTTCGACGAACTCGGCTTCTATTACGTCGGGCCGATCGACGGCCATAACCTCGCCCACCTGCTGCCCGTGCTCAAAAACGTGCGCGACGCCAAGAATGGCCCGATCCTCGTCCATGTCGTGACGAAAAAAGGCTTCGGCTACGCGCCGGCGGAAGCCTCCGATGACAAATATCACGGCGTCGTCAAGTTCGACGTGGCGACCGGCAAGCAGCACAAGGCCAAATCGAATGCGCCCGCTTACACGAAAGTGTTCGGGGAAAGTCTGGTTAAGGAAGCGGCCAAGGACGATCGCATCGTCGCCATCACCGCTGCCATGCCCGGCGGCACCGGCGTCGATATCTTCCAGAAGGCCTATCCGGATCGCACCTTCGATGTCGGCATTGCCGAGCAGCATGCCGTGACCTTCGCCGCCGGCCTCGCGGCTGAAGGCTACAAACCGTTCGCCACCATTTATTCGACCTTCCTCCAGCGGGCGTACGACCAGATCGTGCATGACGTGGCGGTGCAACGTCTGCCCGTGCGCTTCGCCATGGATCGCGCAGGTCTCGTGGGCGCCGATGGTCCTACGCACGCCGGTTCCTTCGACGTGGCTTATCTGGGCTGCCTGCCCGGATTCGTCATCATGGCGGCGGCGGACGAAGCCGAGCTGGTGCACATGGTCGCGACCCAGGTCGCCATCGACGACCGCCCGTCGGCGCTGCGCTATCCGCGCGGCGAGGGCGTTGGCCTCGATCTGCCGCAAGAGGGCATCCCGCTCGAAATCGGCAAAGGCCGCATTGTCAGCGAAGGAACCACGGTGGCGCTTCTTTCGTTTGGAACGCGTCTTTCGGAGTGCCGCAAGGCGGCCGAGGAACTGGCAACTTACGGTTTGTCCACCACCGTTGCCGACGCGAGGTTCTGCAAACCCCTCGACGTCGAGCTGGTCCGGCGGCTCGCGCGCGAGCATGAAATTCTGGTGACGATCGAGGAAGGGACCATTGGCGGCTTCGGCTCGCATGTCCTGCACGCGCTCGCGCAGGACGGCATGCTCGACAATGGTCTGCGGTTCCGTTCGATGGTGTTGCCGGATGAGTTTATGGATCAGGACAGCCCGGCAGCGATGTATGCCACGGCCGGCCTCGACGCCAAAGGCATCGTCGCGAAAGTGTTTGAAGCTCTCGGAGGCGACCGCCGCGTTGCCATTAAACGCTAAATTTTGAAGCCCTCTGAATATCCAAGATGGAGCAGCCCCGGATGCAAGTGATTTTGGCTCAGCCGCGCGGATTTTGCGCCGGGGTCGTTCGCGCGATCGAGATCGTGGAACGCGCGCTGCAGAAATATGGCCCGCCGGTTTATGTGCGGCACGAGATCGTTCACAACAAGCGCGTGGTCGAAACGCTCAAAGCCAAGGGCGCGCGCTTCGTCGAGAACCTGTCGGAGATTCCGCCCAACGCCGTGACGGTGTTCAGCGCCCACGGCGTTTCTCGTAACGTGCAGGAAGAAGCAAAGAAGCGCGGTCTGCCGGTGCTCGACGCCACCTGTCCGCTGGTCAGCAAGGTGCATAATCAAGGCAAGCGTTACGTCGGGCAGGGCCGTGTGCTTATCCTGATCGGTCATGCCGGTCATCCGGAAGTCGAAGGCACCATGGGACAGGTTTCGGGTCCCGTGCTGCTGGTGCAGACCGAGAAGGATGTCGACAACCTGAACATT